>JAUCQD010000001.1 GCA_030372945.1 Methanothrix sp.
CCTTCACCTTGTCAAGAATCTCAAAGCATTTATCGTCGCGAAATTTTGTCGAACCTGCGCCACAAACATCGAGTGTAACTGGGATGCCCTTGCAGTTTGCGGCATGTGCTGCCAGCGCCATTGCCTCGACTAAATCCGAGGTCAGCGTTCCGATATTCAAGACCAAAGCAGAGGCTAATGAGGTCATATCTGCGACTTCTTCCTTGGCATGCGCCATGACAGGAGATGCATCAAAAGCCTTGACGATGTTTGCACAATCGTAAATTGTCACCCAATTAGTCAGGTGATGTACAAGGGGTTTTTGCATTCTGACCCTTTCAAGCAAATCCGAAGCATTGAGCATCGTTATGACCTCTGATCAGATGGTCGATAATATTATTTAATTAATAAAGGTTGTGTCCACATCTATCCAGTCGCCATCAGCAGAGCCACAAGCACTAGAAGCCTGACCAAGACGCTTATCCCAGTAGATATCGCCACCAACGAGAGCCCAAGTCTCATGCCGAATACCGAAGTGTAATTGGGCATCAGAGACCTTATGGAGTAAACTGGAAGCATGAACAAGCTTCCCAACATCAAGACTATCAGGGCCTTCGACTCTGATATGTCGCCGTTTTGAATCATTGGACCTAGAAGGGTGATGCCTGCTTTTGGGCTGGCCACGTAAATGGTCAGAGGGATCACAGTCTCCGGAGGTACGCTGAATAGGTGAGCCAGAGGAAGAACATCCAGCGACTGCAATATCCCTCCCTCGCTTAAATAGAGTACCAAGAATGTCATAATGAAGTAAAGTGCTGCAATTCGAAGAAATATCCGGCCCTGTCCGCGCAGAGATTTTATTGCAGAATTAATTAGGCTCTTCCTCTCCTGGGGCTCGGCCAGCTCCAGCGATGGCATGGAATCGCCCATCAGATATGCCCTTCCCAAGATCAGGACCAAGATCAGCTTGATGAGGCCCGTGGAGACTGCCACAAGTGCATAAACTCCGCCCACAAATATCCCTAAAACGGGAATTACAAAGGCCAGTTGATAGGTGAAAAGCTCTCGGAAATAGACTGGGACGCTGTTTAAGATTGCACTCAGAAACGCCTGGCGTTCGCTCAAATGTCCCTCGTTTTTCATTCTGGCGATCATGGTATTTGCGGCCAGGGCCGACCCCAGGCTTATCACAAATGTGGAGGCAGATATCGCAGGCAGACGCGATATTGAAACCAGAGGTTTGGCGAGATATGATATCCTCTGGAACACACCCATCTCCGTCATGAGGCCCGTGATAAAGAGCATCAGAAATACTAAGATCATAGTAGATACGGTCTGTTCGAGCGTCTTCAATACTAAATTTAGCATCTCCATCCTCAAAGCACCCACATGATCGACGACAGTTGCAAATTACAACCCTCAGCTGTCTAACCTAAAAGTCGAACAACGACTTTTGCTTCTGCGCCTTGGTGGCTTCGGCCTGAAAACTGAACAGGCTGCTCTGACCCCTCCCAATGCAAAGCCTGTCCTTGGTGACTCCGAAGGTTTCGAATATCCTCAGGACAGGCGGAAGGATCTGTTTTTCCACATAGTATTCTGTGTCCAGTGGTATGTTCTTCTCCAGGGCGTAACCTGGGTCCTCAGCCCTGTCAACGAATAACTCCTTGCTCTTGCGACTATTCCTTCCTCGAATGATCACAAAAGGAACTCGATCTCCAATATCTGGCACGTGGCCGCCTCTCTTCTTGATCTTCTCTACAAGCTGAATATGAGGCTGCTTGTTCTTATAGGAGCCTGTGCTCTTCGTGTATCTCCTGGTGAGCGTTAGATCCTCCAGGATAGCCGGATCCTGAGAAAGATCCAGGTCCTGAAGCCTGAGCACAACGGAGCGAACATGGTCCACGGCTTCGTCCACCTTGCCCTCCTTGAGTACCAGCTCCAGGCATGTCTTGAGGGTCTTCGATGTCAGATCACACCAGTCTCTTCGCACAGTTTCCATGCCGCGCACTTTGATCCTGTCCTTCCAGGCATCGCCCACGGGCTCGAAAACCCAGAGTGCGTAGCGCTTCTTGGCCAGGAAGATCCCACGCCTGGCAAAGGCCTCGAAGACCAGCTCCATCGGCTCCGGGAGGCTGGCGGTCACAGTCTTTGCGATCTTGCGGCCTATCAAACCCGCATCTTGCAAAGAGACCTCTTCGGACTTTGAGCCGGCGGGCCTGAGCCGCACAAAGACGCTATCCGTGTCGCCATAGACCACTGAGAGATCGAAGCGCTTTGCTCCTGACTTTCCGAAAGGCAGCTCATTGGCGAAGACCGCTGCCCCATCGATCACATAGATTGATCCGATCTCATCGATGATCTTTTTCGTGCGCAAGATGTTCTCTCTGCCAAATGATGTGACGGCGTTTGCCAAGGCCAGGCTGTAAAGCCTTGCACGAGCATAGCCTGAGTAGCCATAGAAGCTGTTCAGCAGGATCTTCATGGCATACTGCTTGGCATCCAGGAATCGCCGCTCCTCCTCGCTCGCCTCCTTCATCAGCTTCTTTGTATTTGTCCTCTGATCCAATAGCTCTCGCAGAACGCCGGGCATGATGCCAGGTGAGGTTTTGGGTGAGACGAACCTTCCGCCCGAGGGAGCAGTTATGACCTGATCTTCATGTGGCGACTCATCCGTCACCACAGTGGAGTAACAGAGGTTGTGGGCCATCATAATGGTGGGATAAAGCGACTTGTAGTCGAGAATTACCACGCTCTCTACCAGGCCCTTCTCCGGCGCAAGAACTGCTCCGCCCTTCAGGTCCTCGTTCTCAACGTAGCGTTCGTCCGATATGCCCGCATCCGGCTTGGGAGGCACGACACGATTTCGTTCCCTGAACCGACGCAAGAGCAGGTTCTCGACCATCCCAGACTGGCCGCCATTGACGATGTCCTGCAGCAACGAGCCGCTGGCCCTGGACATGGCTATATATTTGTCCATGAGCCGCAGGTCCAGCAGAAGGTGCAATGCCAGCACAGCATCTCTTCTAGAGTAGCTTATGAATCTGCGCAGGCCCTCTCCGCCCTCCGCCCAGAGGCCCTCGATCTCCTTTGGGTCAACATCGTACTTCTCCATCCCAAGAAGCTCTGCTGCAGCATTTTTCAGGGTGTACTGCTTGAGGCTGTAAGAGGAGCGGATGATCGGCAGCAGATCCACAACCACCCGGCCAGTGATGGAGACGTCTGTCCTGTTTACTATCTTTCGCACATACCAGGAGCTGCCCTCTCTGCCCACGCGCATATCTGCATGAAGCTGCCTGGCCCTCTCAGAAAGATAGGGAAAATCAAACTCATTGGAGTTGTAACCAGCCAAGATATCCGGATCATAATCTCTTAGGATGGAGGCGAACTGGACTAGAAGGTCGTACTCATCCTGACATGCCCGTATATCCGCCCTGGGGCAGTCGATATCCTTTCCTACCAGCACCAGGTCCTTTTGGCCCTGGTACTCCGGCTCAAAGGCCATGCTGATCAAAATTACAGGAGAGGACTCGGCCTTGGGCATCTCCCCGTGGTTGGGCAGGCATTCGATGTCAAAGCTCATGAACCGCAGTGGAGCGTTGGCTTCATGCTCCACGGGATGTAGCGAATCTACATTGACGATAATGCCTTGCTGGCCGACCTTGCCATCCACCCACTCGGGAATTGGGACCTTGACCCAGCTCATGCCCCCAAGATTCCTGTCGATGAGAAACCTGTTTTTGAAAAGTATGTCCGTCTCGTAGACTGCACTGACGCCCGGGACCTCGCGCACTCGCTCCCTGAGGCTGCGCACCTCTTTAGGATCATGAGTGGTGACCTTCAGCATCTTTTTGGGATGGACCTGATAGCCAATGGGCTCGAAGCGCTCTACCTCTTCTACCTCCAGCCCCATGGCCTTCAAGCCCTCTGCGGCGCTCTCCAGAAAGCCCTCATCTACGCCTGCATAAAAATAGGGCCTGAAACCGGACACGCGGCAGGTGACGCTCTTGCCCTCAGGGGTCCTGCCGAAGAGCTGTACCAGTGGGTTTCTAAAAGAGCCATTTGAATCATAGGCGTAGTTGGCATCCAGGATCTGGAAGATCATCGCATATAAATTCGGAATTTCACGTAAATAATTATCTGTGGGGATAGATGCCGAAATACTATGATAGTGTTGTAAGCACCTTTTCCATGTTATCCAGGAAGACCTCCATCAATCCTCGGACCTCAGGGAACCTATCCAGATGGGCAAGCAGCTCTTTTGGCTTTTGCACATAATGCCCGTCCGTCAGCTCGTCGGCACAATTGATGATGAGGTGGTCGATGCTGTCCATGGAGGATTCCAGATGGAACTGCAGCCCAATGGCCTTTCCAATCTCGAAGGCCTGATTTCTGCAAGCCAGACTTTCTGCTGTGCGAGCAGCATTCGGCGGGATTTCGAATGTATCGCTATGCCAATGCAGGGCCATGAACCTCTCAGGAAGGACTCCGAATATCCTGGATGCCCGGCCCTCCTCTGTCAGCTTGACCGAAAACCAGCCTATCTCACGATGCTCGTTCTTGCACACTTTGCCACCTAAAACGTCTGCCATGAGCTGAGCGCCAAGACAGATGCCAAGAACGATCTTATCGTTTGCTATCGCTTTTCGAATAAACTCCTTCTCTTGTATGAGCCATGGATATTTTTCGTGCTCGTAGATGTTCATGGGCCCACCCATGATGATCAACCAGTCAAATTCTGTCATTTCTGGGAGGGGCTCGTCCTGGAAGAGCAATGTTCTGGAGAGCTCATGGCCACGGGCTGTGGCCCAGGCCAAAATGTTCGCCAGATCCTCGAATGGAACGTGCTGAAGCCAGTGAATTCTCATGATGACAGCCTCTCGCAGGAATGCAGTTGCCTATGTTCCTGTATTAATAGTTTCCTGATAAATAGGCACCGCGAGATCACAAAATGAACTCTGGAAATGATGGCACACGAAGAATTATTGACTGACCCTTGGTAATCCCAATCGGGCACAGGCCCATGCGATCAAAAATATGGGCAAGGTTTGCGCAACTCCCATCATGGATTGCGCCAGATTCGAAGCTGACAGGCCCATGTCAGTGAATCGCATAGACCCAAGTCACACCTCTTCCGCCGGTCTCGCTATTCTGCGACCATGTGGACGGATCGGAATCGACGACCTCATAGGTTCCGGGAGGAAGCACCACATCCGGCTCCACAACCCAGTAGGCATTGGGCACTCCACCCATTCCAGGCTCGCCATATGCCTGCCAGGGGCCGTACGTGTTACCTGCGGAATCTCTGAGGGATATGCTTCCGGGCGTCGTGCCCTGCCCGTTGTTCCAGTGGTACGTGCGAATCTTGGTGATCTTCATCGAGCTCTCGAGGGTGAACATCGTGGGCGCTGTCGGGGCGTTGTACACAGCCGCAAGGGTCGGCGTCTCAAGTATCAGGGTCTCTTCGGCTTCTGCGCCGGCACGCGTACCTGTCCAGTCGCCGCTCCATTCGCCCTCAGAGCCGTACCTCCAGCGGCCTGTAAATGTTCTGCAGTCCTCGGAGATAGTCAGTTCCGCATCCCCAGCGTCGCTTGAAGGGCTGTACGTCGGATATTCCGACCATTTGCCGATGAGTTTGTTACCGACCACCCGTCCCGCTATCCTGCCCTGATCGTGGGTGTATTCTCCTGTGACGCTATCGCCGACCTGCTGCAGCGTCATGGTGCCCCAGTTCGTCTCCCACCTGCCGCTCCAGTCACATGCAGCGCTGCCGGTTGTGACGCCTGCTGGTGTCACCCTGCTTCCTTTGGCCTGGAAGATGTAGCCGTAGCCGGTCGGCATCCTGACCAGCCTCACTGCATCCTTCCCGCCGGTCGTGGTCATCGAGATCGTGAAGGTGCCTGTGTTGGGATACGCCGGGTCGCCCGTGATATACTCGTCTGTGCAGGGATCAAGATCCCCGCCGGTCCAGGCTCCAGAGATCGTCGTGGATCTGTCCTCCCAGGGGCCTGTGGACGTACCGGTCAGACTGAGCCTGACACCCGTGAGGTGGACGTACTGCTCGCAGACAGGGGCCACACTGAGAGTGCCTGTCACGACGGAGCCGTTGAATGTGAGGGTCAGATCCGCCGGGCGGCCATCGTACTCAGTGTATCCGGAGTATTGAACGGTTGTCTCGCAGAGGGCTGTCTGGTGGAAAATGCCCAGGAGAAGCAGAAGCATCAGGAATTTCGTGATTGACATGAGAGTATTTTCCAGGACATCGTATTTAAAACCTTAACTCCGCAATTTAGGGTATAACACCAACTTCGTCTTTGAATATCGCTATCATAACCTCCTTAGGCTCGAAAACCATAAATTCATGTATACCCTAATAAACCATACATGGAAGAATGGGCGAAATCATGGTTGATTGAGCAACGAAGACAAGGAAAGAAAGGAATCGAAGTCAAAGAGATAAGTGGTAACTATTACGTCTATCATTCAACGACATACTGGGACAAGGAGCTAAAGAAAAGAAGGAAAGTCTCAGAATATATCGGCAAACTTGATCGCGTTAAAGGTCTAGTTGAGGGTATCAAAAGATCGATAACGGCCACAAATCTCCGAGGAATTAAAGAATACGGCAACGCGGTATTGTTCGATCGCCTTCTTAGCGACATGAGGTCACATCTAGCAGATGCCTTCCCAGGTGAATGGGAAGAGGTATATGCTCTTGCAATAACGCGAGCTATGGGTTATACCCCCTTGAAAAGGGTACGCAGTGCCTGGGATAAATTATATAACGTTTCTGAAATAAATCCTAATTTAGATGCTAAAAATTTAAGCCATGTTCTCAAAGTAGTTGGCACAGATAGTTTTGCACAGGAATCAGTCTTTAAGGCACTGTCTGAACGAGATCGAGATCTAGTGTACGATTTGAGTACGATATTGACCAGATCTTCATTGAATATTGCAGAGTATGGTTACAATAAGGACAAAATCCATGTCCCTCAAGTGAACATCGCCCTATTTTGCTCTCTGGAAACAGGACTTCCTACGATGATTAGGACGATACCGGGAAGCGTTCGTGACATAAAGAGCCTATACAATAGCATAATTGAGGCAAAAAAAGAAGGCGGAACTATCATACTTGATAGAGGATTCTTCTCTGAAGATGCCATCAGATTTCTGCTTGAAAAGAAGATGAACTTCATTCTGCCGGCTAGAAGAAACAGCCGCCTGTATGAAACAAGAATCCATCTGAATGACCATCTCTTCTATAAAAAAAGGTTAATAAGATGCGGAAAGAGAAATATTGATGGTATATTCCTTTATTTATTTGAGGACCAGCAATTAATGCTTGAAGAAAATACTACTCTTTATAAAAAGCTAGATGAAGGAAAAATAGATAGGCAGGAACTTAGCGAAGCACAAAAACGTGCTGGAAGAATACTGATAGTATCAAATCTCGATCTCGATGAGAAGGAAATCTTCATGCAATATAAGAGTAGGGATAGAATCGAGAAGCTTTTTGATACATATAAGAACGTGCTTCAAGCAGATACGCTATATTTGCAGGATAATGAGAGCGTCTTTGGGCATATCTTTATATCATTTTTATCTTTATATGCTTATACGAAAATCGAGATGGCATTGAAGAAAGCAGATCTTCTTGATAAGCAATCCCCAAAAGATATCCTCTTAGAGCTCAGCAAGGTTTACCTGATCCAATTAAATGATTGTAATATTATCTCAGAAGTACCTAAAAAATTGGAGAGGATGGACGAAAAAATGGGATTGGAGTTATTCCCTAAAAACCGGAGTTAAGGTT
>JAUCQD010000002.1 GCA_030372945.1 Methanothrix sp.
ATGCTATCTCTTTAATGAATAAAAAATTTGCCGACTCCACTATCCGCAAAGCCTTCAAAGAATTGTCTCGCCCACTGGATGTTCTGGAAGGGCATAGCTTCATTGATATCGAATTGATTAGGCGGTATGACAAAGGCCGTCCGGCCTTAAGGGGAAAACTCAGCGAAGCTGCAGCAGAAAGGATTTTTGAATTAGTGACTCCTGTTAAGGAAAAGCCTCCATCAAGTTTTCTATTGATAAATAAGGGGGGCAAGCTTGAGATACCGCCATTATTTGTGGGAAGCGAGAACAATGGCAGTAAGTGGCTCTCGCCCGAAGATATCTTGCTACTCAGAGAGAAGAAAATTGGAAAGAAGCAAGCCAACCGCCTATTGAAGGGGATTGCGGATAAAGGCAAGCCTTATTCTGAATCAGTTGATATTCTAAAAGACCATCGTTTTGGGCCTCTGCCATCACATCAGATTCGCATCATTGATGCCGGACAAAGAGAACTGGCGTCCGATGAGAACCGCCTATGCATAGGCATTAAAGCTCTGGTCATGCCAGCAACTGATGAACACAGAAAGCGCCTCGAAGCTGCTGGAATAGCCCCCTGTCCATCTTGTGGTAATCCGACGCATAGATCCGATTTAATTCGCATCCAAGGAACGGAAACAGATAGCTGCCTGACCGAATATTTTGAATTAGCAAAAAAGTGTATCCATAGCATTAGACACGAAGATGGCTCCTGGTCCGAGATGATTGTGGGCATTTCAGGAATGACATCTGAAGGAGAGACTAAAGACGAGTGCCGCAAAAAACTGATGAATGACTTGATGATTTGGATCAGGGACAAACAGCTAAATGGCTCAGCCATTCCACCGATTCCCCAGGCGCAGTTCTGCCTTCTTAGTGATAGAGATCGATTATGATTGTGAGCTTATATTAGCAGTTTGCAAGAACATCTTTCAAATGCCTAATTGCGGGACATGCGCCAGATAGCTGTCGTGCAGCTCCTTCTTGTCGATATGATTATAGATATCTATGGCCTCGCCTCGCGTATCTCCCCGGAGTTCTTTAACGAAATCCCTCGGCATGCCTGCTCGGAGCAGGTGAGTCACAAACCAATGCCGGCAGCAATGAGGTGTAAACCGATCTTCCAGCCTTTCGGCCTGAGGATTATGGAGGCCAACACGTTCTGCATGTTTCAGGGTCAGCTCCTCTACGGTTCTCTTTGTGATCCTCGTCCCAATTTTTGATAGGAAGAGTGCTGGATCCTCTGCGCCCGACCTCTTCTTTCTCGCGATAAGCCATCTCTCCAAAACTGCAATTGCCTCATTATCCAGGAATAGAATGCGATTGGAGCGTTTCTTCTTGATCTTGAGTGTAACCTCTCCCTTATTAAGATCGACATCGCTCACATCCAGGCTGGTTAATTCGCCTACGCGCATCCCTGTCTTAAAGAGCAACACCAGGATACACCGATCGCGGGTGTCCAGAATGGAGTTGACTAGTCTAGAAGCATCTTCGACACTGATTAGCTTTCGGATCTCTGAGTCATTGTCATGCTTATATCTTCGGAGGTAATATTTTCGGAACGGCAAGATGGGGTTGTATTCCACGAGTCCATCTATTATCAAGAATTCATAAAAGGCACTCAGGCATGAGTAAATTCTGTCGATGGTCTTGAACTTCAAACCTCTGGTCTTGAGATGAGCCAAAAAAGCCCGCAGATCGTCTCTATCCGCATTTAGTGGATCCTTACCGCGAGATTCCAGAAAGGCGCAGTACTCCTTGGCTCTATAGATGTAATCCATAGTAGAGACCATGCCTCGAAGGCTACAATCCTCGTGGAACCTCAGAATAAGATCACTGACAGTACTAGCGGCTGAGGCATTGGTACTGGCTTTGGATACAGCCATCACTTTATCCATCTCCAGCCATTGGCAGTCTCTTCGATCAGGCCAAAGCGCCTGAGCGATTCAAGCTGATTGTTGACGAGCTTGACAGCCTCAGTCTCGCTGGGATGGATGGCCAGTTCCTGCAATATCGAATAGCCATCCAGAGGTTTACCTTGCTTCAAAATATTGATGAGCTCAAGGTCATGGTGCCTGGTTCCCTCGCCCATTTCGACTTCATGGAAACTAGCATAACGGGCTTTGTAGACATCGGCTTCGAGCTTCTCCAGCAGAAGGGTCTTGAGCTTCAATTCGCTGCGAAGCTTCTGGGCTTCTTCTTTGACTTCAGCAAGCTCCCTCACCATCTCGGACCTGGGTGTCTCATCTTTTGCCGCGCGGAATGCTTCTACTGACTCAAAAACAAACTTCGATAATGGAATTCCTGCCTTCTTTGCTTCTTCTTCCCATTCGCGTTTTGCCGCCCCTGATGGGAGGTAAACATCTACATATCTAGCCTTTAGCCCAGGAGCAACCATAACAAGCACCTGCTAGCTAATAGGGCGTCCAAGTATTTAAATCTTACCGGTATTAAGCACTACGTTGCTTGCTGCGGGGTGCATCGCTGCAATTTGACTTTAAATTTTTTTGAAAAGGTTTGAGAAGTTTTATAAAATGTTATGCCGAACGCATCCTTAAAATCAGATAACTGAGCAGCGAAGGTCAAGTTTAGTGAAAATAATTATGTGGAGTCCTGAGAGGAATAAAGGATAAGGTGGCCTTTGTGCCAGCGCAGGCGTTCTTACGCGGACGGCGGCGGCAGCAGCACCATGAGGCTGAACCTCTCCGTCTCCGATAAGGACAAGATCTATGAGGGCATATTATGAGGGCATATCAAGGCTTGCATTTGCCGTTAAATCAAATGGCAAAGTAAAAAATTTTGGGACTTCACAGTCCTGTTGCGCTTGCCAGGTCCCGGCTCTTGCCCAGATCGCCGTTGCCCTCTACTAGGACTACTGTGCTCTTATTTCTCCACAAATACAGATAGCGCAAGGTTTGTCCGTTGACCCTCTTTCTGATCTCAGTTGCATTGTGACCATTGATAAAGGCTGAAGCGAACCTGTCCACTCCAACAAAGGGCGGCTTTTGAAATTCTGGATTCGACTTGTAATTGGAGATCGCAGCATCTGCGTGCTCCTCATCCTGTAATTGGATCAAGGTAACCTTGGCGTCGTAGGCCTCTCCTGGCTTGCCCCACTGATATATTCCCACAGTGACAGCAGCGGGCCCAATGTCGTCTGCACCATAGAAATCTGAGATATATTCGGTCATGTTCACATGCGGATCCATCTCTGGAAGGACTGCAAGCAGCTTGAAGCCCTCTGGCAGCATCTCTTTAGGAACTGTCAGATTCGCAGCCGAGGCGCCCGAAATATCCTCAGCCAGACAGATAATGGAAGATGCGAGCATCGCGCATATGAATGAAATGTAAATTATGCTCTTCGATCTCATGATAGCTCCTATTCGTTTCCATGTCCATAAGCTTTTTGAGCCGAAGTCAAGTTACCAAGTAGAGACGGTCCCCTTGTGCCGACGTTATGGACTCTACAAGCTGAAATGGACTCTTAAGTCAAACAGATCATCCTTTGATCTGCCTCAGAGGCATGATCATTGGCCGATCAGATAAGTTTCGCACCGCTGCCTCTACCCTGTAGACGGAGGCTATGTTCTCTGCAGTGATCACCGAGGTCGGATCACCTGCGGCAACTATCCTTCCTCTTTTCATCATGATGATGCGGTCCGAGTAGGTTGAGGCCAGATTAAGATCATGCAAAGCCATGATGGCGGTGATCTCTCTTTTTTTTACTACGTCTCTGATTATATTCATGACGTCCAGCTGATGCCAGATGTCCAGGTTGCTGGTTGGCTCGTCAAGGAGCATCACCTCAGCCTCCTGAACAAGTGCACGGGCTATCAGCACCTTCTGCTGCTGGCCCCCGGACAGCTCATTGAAGTTGCTCATTGCGAGCCGCTCGATGTTAAGAAGCCGTAATACATCCCAAACCTTCTCCTCGTCACCATCGCTCCCCAGCCATCCGATGTGAGGCCTCCTTCCCATGAGTATGGTATCAAAGACGTTTGTGGGAAAGATGCGAACAGAGCTTTGTGGCACATACGATAGGTATCTGGCCACATCCATCCGGCTCATCTTTGTAACATCCTTCCTATCGATGAGAATGCTGCCACCCTGTGGTGATACGATTCTGTCTATGCATTTGATCAGCGTCGACTTGCCTGAGCCATTCGGCCCGACGATGGTGACCAGCCTGGAGGGTGCTATCTCAAAGTTCACATTCTCGAGTATCGGATTGCTATCATACCCGAAGATTATGTCCTTGGCCTGAAGCTTGATCATCATGTCCAGAACTCCTTGCGTTTGCCCTTCATCATGAGATACATGAAGAATGGGACCCCCACGATGGAGGTCATGATCCCCGTTGGAATGATGGTGGGCGCTATCATGTTCATGCCTACGGCATCTGCTGACATGAGCACCAAACCGCCCAGCACGCCTGATGCCGGGATGAGAAATCTATGGTCTCCGCCTATGACCATGCGGGCCATATGGGGCGCAACCAATCCTACAAATGCAATCGTCCCCATGAAGCAGACGATGGTTGCAACCAGCAAGCTAGTGACTATCATTATGAATATCCTTGTCTTCTCAGCATCTACCCCTATGCTCTTTGCTGCTTCGTCCCCAGCGGTCATGATATTCAGGTCCCACGATTTGGACAATAGCAATGGGAAGCAGATAACGAATACTGCCAGCAGCAGACGAGAATTTGCCCATGAGAAAGCAGCAAGGTCGCCCATTCCCCAGTTGGTCATGAGCCTCAGCTGCTCGTCAGACGCAAAATACTTTAGAAGCTGGCTTATCGCCGTGAAGAAATAGTTCACAGCGATTCCAGCTAGCACAAGGTTTTCCGAGGTTGCTCCTTTGATCGCAGCCAGGGCAATGATGAAGAGAGAACAGAAAAGGGCGCAGACAAAAGCGTTGCCTATTATGAAATAAGGCCCGCCAAAGATGGAGACGCCGATCACCGCAGCAATTGAGATCCCAAATTGTGCCCCTGCTGTGATTCCAAGGGTGAAGGGACTTGCCAGGGGATTCTTGAGCACAGCTTGCATCACGCATCCACAGATCCCGAGGCCAAACCCAGCCATGATCCCACCGACGATTCGAGGGAATCTGATATTCCATACCACGCGAGAGGTCAGGGTCTCCACATGAAAGTAATCGGGCCAAAAGCGCGCCAGAAGCGCTGAATAGGCGTCAGCGACGGAGATGTTCAACGGCCCGAGGGTGATGATAAATCCGGTGAGCAGGACTAAAAGAGCGGCAATGGAGAGCACAAAGAAGAGCCTGATGAACTTGAACCTCTCATGGGCCAGCTCCACTCCGCTCTTCTTGCCCGCTCTTCTGGATCTCGACAGGCCTGCATCAGTCTTGCCATGAAAGAATGCCCTGTATCTTATCATTTATCAGCAGCCGCCCTGGCAAGGCCCATCAGAAGCGGAATGTCCGAACTCTTTGCGTCCGATCCAGTTGAGACAACGATCAGGTTCTTCTCTTTGGCGATCTCCGTTAAAGTCTGATACTCCCGAAGCTTCAGGGCGCTGGGCTTGTTCTCATACATGTCTGCAGCTTCGTTCATCATCTTGGATGCCTGAAATTCTCCTTCAGCCAGTATTATTCGAGCCCTCTTCTCCCTCTCAGCCTCCGCCTGGCGGGCTATTGCGCGCAGCATGTTCTCGGGCAATGAGACATCCCTCATGGTCACCATCACCACATGCATGCCCCATGGCTCGGTGGTGGAGTCCAGAATCTCCTTGATCTTCCTGTTGAGATCGTCTCTGTCAGAGAGAATTGTGTCCAGTTCGTTTTGACCTAGGATATCTCGCAATGTCGTCTGGGCTAAGAGCAGAGTTGCTGCCTCGTAGTCCTCTACCTCATTTATGGCCTTCGTGGCAGATACCACCTTGTAGTAAATGACGGCATCCACCTCCAAAGTGACATTGTCGCGGCTGATTATCGTCTGCTTGGGAACATCAAGTTCGCGCACTCTCATGTCCACCCGAACCATCTTGTCCACCAAAGGGATGAGCGCAAAGATTCCGGGCCCTCTTTCGCATTTTAGCTTGCCCAGTCGAAAGACAACAGCTCGATCATACTGTCTGACAACTCTTATGGATGCTACTATGAGCCCCGCTAAAAAGAGAGAGCCAGCCAGAATGGGTATGGAGACCAGACTGAAACCCTCCTTTAGGCAGTGGTTTGCGGGCTCTTTTGCCAGGAGATCATGGCCTGCTTGGTGCTGCGATGAATACAAAGCCCCTGGTCGTCCTCAATCAGCTTCTTTGAGAGGAATTCCCGAAGCTTCGGCTCCTTTTCTGATGGGATCTCATGCATCGTCTTCCAGCTAGCAACAGCATCATCGATGCTGGAATAATGCTCCCTGGACTCCCATTCCTGGATCTTGATATCTGCATAGATGCCAATATCCGCTAGCAGGTTGTAGATCATCAGGTAGCCAGCTGGTTTGAATGCATTCTGAGGACGTTTCTCATTCATCAGGAACTCTCTGAAGCCGTCATCCCTGTGGTGATCTGTGAATGTAAAAATATAAACAGCCCTTTTAGCAAGACGATCCATCTTGACAAGAGCATCTAACAGATCATAGACCCCCAGAGAGTTGGACGAGAGGACCACATCATGCGCTGGGATCTCATCGGGTCCGACATCCTGCCAGCTCTTCTGAATGCATTGGATGTTGCTGATGCCTTCTGATTGCATATTCTCCTTGAGACAGTTTAGCATTCCACCAGATTGATCCAGTGCAGTCACACTCCTGGCAATTTTGGCCATGGGTATTGCCAGCCGCCCAGTGCCGGCTCCCACGTCCAGTACAGTCTCATGAGGCTGCAGCCCCAGCTGAGCCACCTGTCTTTCGGCCTTGTCTCTGTGCTTCATCACCCTTTTATTGAACTCATCAGCCCTGCGATCCCAATGGGCAGCAAGGTCCTCGTCATGATGAATGAAGCCTCTCGTATGTGTGGCCTTCCATAGCTCATTCCAGTCGATGATTCCAGGCATCGCAGCATCCCTACTTCAAGCTGTCCAGATATTCTCTGGGCCAGACCAGGTAGTCTGCATATTCTGTGAAGACGTTGTCCACTCCCAAGAAGGCCTTGAAAATCTCGTTGCCCTCCTTCTCCAGATCTAGGTCCTTGAACTCGTCTGGATGGAGCAGCTTCGCCATGTAAATCATATTGAGCAGGTTTCTGTCCGGTGGCGTCCCGCGGCAGTGGGGATAGAAGCAGTTATAGACGTTGCCGTTCTTGATGGCATTGATCGAGGAAAGCTCAGGGCTATTTTTGATGAAATTCAGGCCCGTATTGTTTCCAGCATCGCTATTTGAGACGAAGATAAAATCTGGGTTCCAGGCGATGATCTGCTCCAGGGCGACATTGACAGTCGAACCGTTGATCTCAGAGGCCACATTGATGCCGCCTGCCACATCCAGTGGGTCGTATTTCGGCTCGGTGCGTGTGAAGTCCCTGCCCTCCTTGGGATCATAAAAGGCATTTGTTGCGCCCCTCGAGGCAAAGTAGACCTTGGGCTTATCCGCAGCGCTCATCTTCTCAGTTACCGACTTGACCTTGTCGATCTTGCCTTTTATGAACTCAATAAGTTTGTCAGCCTCGTTCTCGCGGTCGAGCGCCTGACCTGCCACCTCTATGCTCTTGAAGTATCCGCTGTCTTGGAAGTTCCAACCTTGGCCACCCAATACCACTACAGGACAGCCTATCTTATCTTCAAAGGCTTCGGCATCCTTCAGGCTTCCGCAGAAGATGATGTCCGGCTTTAAGGCAGCTATCTTCTCATAATAAATATCGTATCTGGTACTGATTTCGGGAA
>JAUCQD010000003.1 GCA_030372945.1 Methanothrix sp.
CCTCAAGGCAGCCCGTGGGCGATACCACGATGGTGTTCGGGCCTGCAGCATCTAAGACGAGCTTGATAGTCGTGGGCATGGCACATCCAGCGCAGGCCCTGTGCCCCGGTGCAAGCAAAGATCTTTCCATTTTCAAAACCTCCTACAGGATCTCCGATCTTAAATCGAGGAACTCGAACTCAGATTCTATTCCCTTGCGGGCGGCCTCGGCCCTCTCTACGATCGATCTTATGTCTTTGACTGTGATGTCGCGTCCTCCAAGGCCTGCCGCAAAGCCGATGATGGGCATGCGCAGATTGCTGTTGTAGAATGAAGACTTCAAGTCAGTCACAAGACCTGCCTCGGCCCCAATGGACACATCCTTCTCAATAACTGCAATCACACTCGCGTCCTTCAGAGCTTGGCGCAAAGCTCGGACAGGGAAGGGCCTGTAGCATCTGACCTTGACAAGTCCGACCTTCTTGCCTTCTGCGCGCATGGCATCTATGGCATCCTTGATAGTTCCAATTACGGACCCCATGGTTACTATTACTACCTCTGCGTCGTCTGCACGGTAGCTATCGATCAGCCCGCCATAGTATCTATTGAAGGTCTCGTGGAACTCCTGGGCCACGCTCTCGATCTTCCCAAGGGCCTTTTGCTGTGCTTCGAATTGCTGATATCGAAACTCCGTGTAGGTCGAGGGGTCAGCGAAGGCTCCGAAGGTCATTGGCCTGGCAGGGTCCAAGATATTGGCAGGCCGAAATTCGGGCAAAAATTCCAAAGCCAGCTCTCTGTCCAAGAGCTCGACAGGCTCGTAGACATGCGTCAGGATGAAACCATCCATGCAGACCATTGCAGGGGTCCTAACATTCTCGTCTTCCGCAATCTTGTAGGCCTGAAGCGTCGCGTCCACAGCTTCCTGCACGTCCTCAACGTAGATCTGCAGCCAGCCCGCATCACGGGCACCGACTGAATCTTGCTGATCGTTCCAGATGTTCAAGGGAGCTCCCATTGCCCTATTTGCAACGTTCATGACCAGGGGCAGCCTCATGCCAGAGGCGTTGTACAAAACCTCATACATCAGTGCCAGGCCCTGGCTTGTGGTTGAGGAGTAGCATCTTCCACCGCAGGCGCTCACGCCTACCAGCACAGACAGAGCAGAAAACTCGGAATCGACAGTCAAGAACTCGGAATCAAGCTCGCCATTGGCCACCATCTGCGAAAGGTGCTCTACGATGTGGGTTTGAGGCGTTATGGGGTAGGCCGAGATCACATCTGGCTTGCAGCACATGACAGCATGAGCCACGGCATAAGAGCCCTCAACGACCTTCATATTTGCAGTCATCACTTCTCCTCCAGGACCATTGTAATTGCCATGCGTGGGCATTCATGAGCGCACACGCTGCAGCCTTTGCAGTAGTCCAGATCTGGTACGAAGAGCCCACCTTCCTGGTGAATGCAACCCTCTGGGCAGTAGATCTCACATAGGCTGCACTTGATGCATTTTTCATGATCGACCACGGGCACGAAAGTCCGCCAGGCACCAGTCTTTGTGATGCGGGTGCTGCACGGATCTACAAGCCTCCCTGCCTTTATCTCCATCATGAAACCCTCTCGTAGGCCGTTTTAATGGCTAGCAGGTTCTTCCTGCCCAATTCACCCTTGAACCGCTCAGAGATGGCTAAATTCAGGCTCTCCAGCCCGACCTCTTTGCTCGCCCCGCAAAATGCCCCCAGCATTGTGGTGTTGACGATAGGCCTTCCCAGGATCTCCATCGCGATCTTGGTGGCATCTATTGTGACCACATCCGCCTTGGTGTTCAGCTTTAGGGTCTCGAGCGGCCTGTCAGTATTTATTATTATCTTGCCATCGTCTTTCAGTCCGCTTGCCACATTGACCACATCAAGCAATGTGACATCTTGCACAATCACGTAGTCCGGCTCATAAACCTGGCTTCTGATCCTTATGGGATGATCGGCTATCCTGGCAAAAGCCATCACCGGCGCGCCTCTGCGTTCTACTCCGAAGGCCGGAAATGCCTGGGAGAACCTCTTGTCCTCAAAAGCCGCAACGGCTATTATTTCGGCCGCAGTGACAGATCCCTGCCCGCCACGACCATGTAAGCGTATTTCTTTCAAGGGGCTGACCTCCAATTTTCTTGCGGGCTATTCTTCTCCTCTTCCCCGCGAAAAAGTTATGAGTAAATATATCTCTTTCGGAGCCGCGGCAAGTTCTTATGTATGATGCTCATCATACCTACAGTTCGTGCGGCCTTGGGTCGAAGGCTTTGGCTTATGAAGGATAGCCTATGGATAACAAGAACGAAATACTATTTGCGGTTCGGGAGGCCAAGAGGACCTTAGGCGAGGGTGCAAACTTTCGCGTTGCAGATGCTCTGACGGTCTTAGAAGGGATCGCGCCGTTCTTGGATAAGGATGCAGTAATAAAGATGAAGTGCAAGGGATGTGATAACTATGCACCTGCCTCGTTTCCCCTAGCCAACGATTTTTGGGCAGTTGACAAGAACGAATACTGCCATGCTAGAAAGGCATCTTTAAAAAACATCAGCGCATTGAAGCTGGCGAGCTGTGACCAATACTCTCACAAGGCTCAGGATGAGCTGGAATCATTGGGGAAGTCCATACTGGAAGAGGACCTCAGGCCGGCGCTAGCCGAGAGGAAGATGTACGATCGCTGCAAGTTTGCCAGCTACTGCATCGCTTTCCAATTTCAGTCATCACCAGGTTGCGTCAGCATCGAATTTGGGCATAAGACCGATGAGGGTTTTGCTCGCAGCGACATTCAGCTATACATTCTTGGCAGACTGGACCCCGGGTTTGGTCCTGAGGCCTCCAAGAAGATATCTGAAGCGATGTTGAATGGGCCTGTTTTGGTGGTAAAGGCCAGCGCTCAGACCAGGCGGCAATTGGATATAGACTACGTACTAGAATGGATTGCTAAAAAGCGAAAGATGGATATAGTATATCTCTAGCTTTATAATTGACAATAATTGATATTTAAAGGATGTTTTAAACGATGGCGCAACCATTGGTGCCAGATACAAGTGTGGTTATAGATGGCAGAGTCTCTGCCAAGATCAAGGCAGGCGAGCTTAAGGGAAGGAGAATCGTCGTGCCTGAAGCAGTTGTAGCTGAGTTGGAAGCCCAGGCCAATCATGGCCGGGACATTGGCTTGAGAGGTCTCGAGGAGCTGAGAAGGCTCTCGGAGCTTGCCAAAAACGGCAAGATCGAGCTGGAATATGTCGGCATCAGGCCAAACCTGGACCAGATAAAGCTCGCAGGTGGTGGGGAGATCGACGCCATGATTCGGGATGTGGCGTTGGAGCTGGGCGCCTCTTTCTTGACCAGCGACCAGGTTCAGTTTAGGGTGGCCGAAGCCATGGGCCTGGATGTGGAGTATGTTCGTCCCCAGCGAGAGGCGATCAAGCCTCTATCCCTGGAGAAGTACTTCACTGAAGACACACTCTCAGTGCACCTCAAGGAGAGTGCAGTGCCCATGGCCAAGCGTGGCCGAGTCGGCGACTTCAGCCTGGTTCGTTTGGGGGAGAGGCCTCTTTCAGAGCGCGAGCTGCGAGATCTCTCTCGCGAGATCTATGAGAGGGCTAAGGCCGATCCGGAAGGCTACGTTGAGATGGAGAAGATGGGAGCAACTATAATTCAGCTCGGGCCCATGAGGATAGCCATTGCCAAGCCCCCATTCTCCGATGGGCTGGAGATAACTGCCGTTCGGCCTGTGGCCAAAGTTAACTTCGATTCTTACCGCCATAACCTGGAACTAAAGGCGCGACTCAAAGAGGGTCAGAGGGGGATTCTCATTGCAGGGCCACCGGGCTCGGGCAAGTCCACATTTGCCGCGGGCGTGGCTGAGTATCTGCTCAGCTGCAACTACGTAGTCAAGACCCTCGAATCGCCTCGCGATCTGCAGGTCCCTTCGGAGATAACCCAATATGCTCCTCTTGAGGGAAGCATGGAGGCCTCGGCAGATATACTGCTACTGGTCCGGCCGGACTACACCATCTACGATGAGGTGCGCAAGACGCGCGACTTTCAGGTCTTCGCAGACATGCGCCTTGCAGGCGTTGGCATGATCGGCGTGGTACATGCAAACAAGCCCATAGATGCTTTGCAGCGACTTTTGGGTCGCGTCGACCTTGGCATGATACCGCAAGTTGTCGACACTGTAGTCTTCATCGAGAAAGGTGAGGTCACCAAGGTCCTGGATGTGGAATTCGTTGTCAAAGTCCCGACTGGAATGATCGAGGCGGACCTTGCCCGGCCGGTGATTGTGGTCAAGGACTTCGAAACAGGCGCTGATGAGTATGAGATGTACACCTACGGCGAGGAGATCGTGGTCATGCCTGTTTGCAGGGACGGCAAGAAGCCTTCCTGGAGGCTCGCTTCCCGAGAGATCGAGAAGGAGATCTCACATCATGTTCGCGGTCCATTTAAGGTGGAGATGCTCACAGACTCTTCTGCAGTGATTCATGTTCCACAGGATGAAGCCGCCAAGGTAATTGGCAAGGCTGGCAAAAACATCGACCAGATCGAGAAGACCTTGGGGATGCACATCGATGTTCGAGCCAATGAGGAGCCGGCCCCCCCGGCCCTTCGGGTGGAGGATACCTCCAAGCATCTAATCATCTGGCTGGAGGGCATGGCTGGAGAGTCTGTGGACGTCTTCGTTGGCGAGGAGCCCGCATTCACAGCCACTGTAGGCCGCAGGGGCGACATTCGGGTTGCCAAGTCCTCGGAGATGGCCAAGCGCATAATCAAGAGGATGAAGGCAGGAGATGAGATCGAGGTCAAAAGGGCGCGGTCTGACTAGGCAGCTCAGCGCTCATCTCATATTTCATTCTAAAGATTCACAAGAGCTCGTCTTTGAATGCATGCACGGCCTAGACTCCCAAAGCCAGTCTCAAAGCATTCCGAGCGGCAGGTGCCAAGCCCAGGGTGATCAGAGTAAGCTTGGTCAGATTTCTCAAAGACGGATCCTCAATCGACCTGTCTATAATGCTCAGGGCCGGCAGGAGCA
>JAUCQD010000004.1 GCA_030372945.1 Methanothrix sp.
ACATCATGGCGTAAAGCGGGCTTATGCCCAAAGCCCTGGCCACTGCGGTCTGCTCAGCTGGACGAAGCGCCTGCGCCTTCGCTGGGGAAAGTGGCTTTCCCTTCTTGGCATAAATCGCTCCACCCAACATTTTAGCGCAGGCGAAGTTCCCGGCACTCTCGCCCACAAATATCTCACCGCCGCGCATCTCGGCGCCGGTGAAGTCTCCTGTGCTGCCTTTTATCACCACCCTGCCGCCCTTCATCAGCACGCCCGTGTTGCTGCCCGCACTGCCTGCGACATCCACTAGACCCGCCCGCATGAGAATACCCGTGCTCATGCCCGCGTCTCCCTGAATGCGTATCTCCCTGTCTGCGGTGTTTCTCGCGCCAACTGTGTCCCTCAGGATGCCATCGGAGATGAGAATCCCCTTTTCGTTCTGCTGGTTTGGCTCAAGGACTGGCAGGCGATGCTCCAGGGCATCGGTCAAGGAGACGTATTTCCTGTACCCTGTCAGGTCAGTTTCAGCTTCGATCACATTTCCCAGGGGCTGCTCGACACTGCCTGAGACATATATGGCACCGCGAAGCATGCTTATGCCCATGCGACTTCCCACATCGCCATCTACTACTATCTTTCCTGTCCCCGGAATGGGCCCGCCCTTTCCCCCAAGCTTTACCAGGTCAACTCCCAGGCTCGACCCAAGCCTGCTCCCGGCGTCTCCCTTTATCCTCACAGTCTCGCCTCTCTTGAGGGCCTCTACCATCTGTCTGAAGCTTATGTCCTGTCTTGCGCCCTGCCTCAAGCCCTGCGTGGAGCCTGTGCTACAAAAAGTCCTGTCAGGGTCCAGCCTTGACCCCTGATGCTGCCAGTAGAAGTCAAATGTGAAGTCGCACAGGCAGCTCTCGCCAGAAGCCTCGATCTCCATCAAGAAAATCACTTCACTGGGCCCGCTAAGCGCTTTGAGACGTTCACGCCTATCAGTGTGATCAGGACGGCTAGAACCGCGGACGCAGCCAGGTACTGGATCGATTCCACCATGCCTAGGCCGAACTTGAGATCCGCATTGCTGGCGAGGATAAAGCCGCTCGCAGACCAGATCACAAGGCCAGTGGCTACGAGGAAGAAGAGGTACGAGTAGGTGCGGGCGTCTCTTTGGCCGTCCAAGTACAGGTCCATGATCTTGCCCAGGTTAATGCATATGGCTGCGGCTACGTACCACCAGATGCTCTTATTGATGAAGATCATTACCAGTGTAAAGTATCCGTGAAATATGGGCTCATGGGCGTACTGGAGGAAGCTCGCCACTCCCTGGATGGTGGCTATTACTACCAGCATAGCCGCCAGGATGTACGTTATGAAGGCGATCTTACCCGCGTACAGCGCCTCTCTGAGGGCCACCTTGGCCTCATCCATGGAGTCGTCAAGCCCCAGGCCGCGAAAGAGCAGGTAAAGCCCCACAGCCCCGCATATAGCAATCCACGCCCCCTCAGGATAGTGGAAGATGTTGAATATGGCGAACATCAGCAGGGCTAGGGCAGGAGGGATGAAGACTGTGTGGCTGATCTTCGGATCTGTGAAGACCTGCTTGAGCAGGTAGTAGGTGCTCTCCAGGTTGGGGCTCTGCTTGACCAGCACTCTTCGGACGCCGTTGACCTTGATGCGGGAGTGGATGATGGGAAGTATGGCCTCGTCCTCGGCTCCGTCTGAGACCACGATTACCCCGGCGGGCTTTAGGCGCTCTATCAGATCCTCTAGCTGAGCTGTGAGCTTGCTGTCAGATACGAGTCCGATCTTTACATCCCCTGTCAGGGAGGCTATCTCCGCCTTCTGGCCCGATGCCAAAAGCTCGTCGAGCACCTTGATGCCGCCGAAGATGGTGTTTATATCCGAGTCTTCGGGATCTGCTGTGGCCAGTCTTAGGGCTGCATCGATGTTGGCGCTTCGACCTATGACGGGGCTCTCGATCCCTGCCTTCCGTCCCAGGTCGTTATCGCGGTCTATGCAGAGCACCAGGACGTCCATAGCTCTCTATTTGGGAGGATTCTACTTAAATGATTCTATGGGCAGGTGCGCACCTCACAAGAGGGAGAAAAAATGCAGGGCGATATAAATCTGCCATAAGATATTTATTTAAACACGGCTTTCTTAAAACTATGAAGCGATTTGTTTTGGCAATTGCGATGCTCTTCATGCTCTCATTCTCCATCGCAGATGCCCTGTTCGAATCAACAAGCGTCCAAGACTATGCCTGTCTC
>JAUCQD010000005.1 GCA_030372945.1 Methanothrix sp.
ATAGACTGGCAGCATGTTGGCTAGGGCGAGCATGGCCTTCTCAGCTTTGCGCTCCTGCCAGTAACTGAAAATTCCGTTTATCAGATTGACCAGCCAGATGGCCATGCCCAGCTGGGGCAGCCCTGCCATGAAAGCTATCAGGCCACCGGCCCATAGTAACAAGGCCATGGGATGAGTGAAGTTTGCAGCCAAGGCCGCAAAGCGATTATCCTGTATCTTGAAGATGGCATTTCTGCCGTAGCTCTTTAGCCTCCTTTGGGCTTCTTCTTGACTCAGCCCTTCTGGACCAGTCCCCAGCATTGCATAGACCTCCTGCAGGGACAACATCTGAATCGTCTTTCTTGGGCTGCTTGAGATTGGTTGAGCCATGGCATCGTGACCAGTATTGAATCCGACTGGCTGTATGCAATAATGATCTCTGAGCAGATATATCCTGTCTATACTCGCCAGGAATGAAGCCGTATCTCCAGCAGGCCCAAATGACGGGTCTCTCACTGGAGCAAAGCTTGCGCAGAGTTTAAATAGCCAAAGATCAAGTCATTGGGCGCAAAGTCGAGGTAGCCTAGCCTGGTAGGGCGCAGGTTTGCTAAACCTGTTCCGCTACGCGGATCGTGGGTTCGAATCCCACCCTCGGCGCTTTCTTACGGAGCTATCAATTTCTCCAATCTATTAGATACTAGGACAATCCAAAATGATTTTGTAGATCTTCTGGCTGTATCATTTGATCATGAGCCTAGCAGTGCCCCTGACAGATAAAGAGTACGCCGAATGCTTCAATGCTTTCAAGATGCTATCTACTGAATGGACCGCCATGCGCCAGTGGCTGGCCCAGGAATTCTTACCTCTCATGGCTGGCCGGGAGTCTGCAAAGGTGATGAGCATCGGCAGCGGTACAGGGGACTTCGATCTCGTCCTGATTAGACTGCTCAGCAAGGAGATTCCTAGTATCTCTTACACAGCACTCGATCCCAATCAGGAGCACAACAGAATCTTTTCCGAGCGATATGGTGTGAGCGGACTTGATCTTGACTCATTTCGCATCATCCCCCGGCCATTCGGTGAGGTCGACCTTCCTGAAAGCTTCGATCTGATCCACATGACTCACTGCCTCTACTACATTCCAGATCGGAAGGAGGCGATCTTGCAGGCCTATAATCTGCCGAACCCAGGAGGATTCCTTCTGATATTTCATCAGACATCCATGGGCATCAACGAGATCCAGCGAAAGTATATGAAGCGTGTAAAAAACGACGAAAAGGAGATGTTCTCAGCTCATGATATTCTACGAATCTTCTCGGAGCTGGGGTTGAAGTTCAACTTTGACATCCTGATCTCAGACATCGACGTGACCGACTGCATTGCTGGGAATGAGAATGGACAAAAAATCCTGAACTTCTTTCTGGAGTCCAGGCTAGAAGGCCTGGATAGAACCCTTCAAGAAGAGATAATTCAGACCTTGAAGAGCATCTGTCGGGTCGAAGGTGGGCGATACTTTCTCTTTCATCCCTGCGGGATCTTCTGGATCAGGAGGATGGTCTCCTGAAATGAGTCGTCTCCTCTCCTCATCCTCCTGCCTCTTTCACAACAGGCCTGATCTCGTAGACATCCAAACGGCGCTGAATTGTGAAAACATCGTAGCCCTTTCTGCGGCTCTCCATCAGAGAGTTGCCCACATCTTTGGGTAGCAAGAACTCCTCGTTGTCCAGCCGGACGAGGAAGGATTTCTTGCTCCGGCCCATCTCCATGTCTCTGTACCGACCAGAAACCTTCTCACCTATTTTCAGGATTCTAGGTCCCATAGTTTCACCTCGATAATCATTATTATTATGTCGATCTACTTCTAATTTCCGGTTCCATATCTTTGAATACACCCATCATTACCACGCCAAAAAATTCCAACAAGAATATCCTCCAAAATCTTTTTATATACACTATTTTGATTAATTATAATACCTCACTTCGAGGTTGTCCCTATGGTCCAGAGATCATTAGGTTTTTCTCTGAAGTACCTCATAGTCCTATGGGTCATAGCATTGCCTGCGTCTGGCATCTCGATAAGCTGCTCTTATGGCGAAGGCAATGGGTTCGTCTCCTCCTCAGAGAGATTCGATCTCGACCAGTCAACATCTATGCAGAACGGCATTGCCATTGGCTCCGGAGGAATCTCTCAAAGCCTTCAGGCGAGCGGGACTGGGATTAACAACATGGCTCAATCCGTATCAGGTAGTGGATATTCTCTGCAAAATGAGATCGACAGCCAGGGCTCTTTAAAGGTATCTAGATCATCCTTTGCATCAACGCAAAAGGCGATCCTCAGCCAGGGGCTGGCTGGCTCTGGGAGCGTGAATTTCGCCTTGCAGAGCAACCAGGAATCAGCAGTGGCCTTGCAGGAGGCGAGGGTTGCAGATGGTGCGCTTGCAAGCTCACAGAGCCTCTATGCGGGAGAGGGCGTCTTTTCAGGCCAGAGCACCCAGATTGCAGGTCTATGGGGCGGCGTGGTGGCAGAGGCCACTGGGGAGGAGAACGTGATGTCTGCTGCTGGCAGTTTCTTTGGGCCTGGAGCTTTGAGTGCAGAGTTTGTCTCCTCGGCCACAGAGCGCGCTTCAGTCGGCGGAGCTGCTGCTGTGGATGGAGTAAACTGGCTGAATGATGGATCTTTCAGGGCGATATCCTCCAGGAGTTTGGGCATGGGTGTGGCAGGCCTTCGGGACGCCGGGATGGGACTGGGTTTTTTTGAGGTAAACGTCCTCAATTTAGAGCTGAAAGGGGAACAACAGGGCGGTGCAGCCTCTCCTGGCGCAACCGGCCCATCTGGCGCGTCTTCTGGTGGCGTGGGCTATGATAGCTCCTATTCGCTCACAGGCTATCGGCTGAACCAGAAGGATGCGCAGTTACAGCTTTATCTGAACTCGAAAAACACGCCGTCGGGCTTGACTGAAGAATCTGTCAGGAATGCCATTGCTGCGGCTGCCAATGCATGGGATGATGCCGCTGCCCAGAACATCTTCGCCGACCAAAGTGTGGTCAAGGTCGATAATAGTTTGCAGGTGGACGATCCCTTCACCAGCACTCCCGTGAGCGACGGCTACAGCGTGAACGGCTGGTGGAGCCTGGGAAGCAGCTACCTTGGAATTGCTCGCTGGTGGAGCAATGGTCAGTTGTCAGATGGATATTATTCCATTACTGAAGCCGATATCTGGTATAATAAGGACAAACAGTGGACCGTGGATTGGAATACTGCAGTCGGCAATGGATTTGTTTATGATCTTCAAAGCGTCGCCACCCATGAGCTGGGTCACAGCATAGGCATGGGGGATATTTACTCCACAGCCTATGGCGGGAC
>JAUCQD010000006.1 GCA_030372945.1 Methanothrix sp.
CCTCATTGCTGACTGGCACAACCTCGACATTGACGATGAGGTCCTTGTAGTACTTGTTCTTCAGACCCAAAGAGTCCTCCCAGCGCAGCTCCCATTTGTTATAGGCTAATGGAAGCTTGCGAACGTGACTCAAAGAGTCAGGGGTTCTTTGCCTGGTCGGTAAAATAAACATGCCCTTCAGGAGTCTTTATTGAGAAGGTGAGCTTATCTTTAGCCTGGAATAAGCCCAGGTCAGTGGTCTTTCCAAGTGGGTCGTCCGCCTTGAAGATCAACTGCTCGCGGGGATAGCTGAGACTGAACTCATCCGTTGTCTGTCTGCTCTTTAAAGTCACCAGGACTCGTCCATCTTTTGAAATGACCAGGTCGTCGGTATAGGGGCTGAAAACCTCGAGCTCCATGACGACATCATTGTAATCCTGCTCCCCCAGACCATAAAGGTCTTCCCAACGCAGCTCCCACTTGTAGGTTCCTGTCTGGACCTTCTTGACGTGGTCGCAGGCATCATCATTTTGCGATTGATCTGTGTAATATGTGTGGACATTGTATCCATCAGAGGCCACAAGCGCCAGGGTGAGCCTGCTCCCAGATGAGAATGTTCCTACCTCGAAGGATTTTCCAAGTTCTGACTCCTTGGCTGCAAAGATGAGTCTGCTCTCAGGATAGCTTAGCCAGATCTCGTCTTTTAGCGCTGTGTTCATCTCCTTGAAGCGAACTACGACCCGTCCTCTCATAGGCATTATCAGGTCGTCATCGGCTGTGAATTGTACTGAATAAAAGGCAAAGCTGTTGCCAATACCGCATTCACCGTAACCGATCTTGAACCAGCCGTTCTCTCCCCATCCCGGACCCCAGCTATTCTTGCAGATCCAGTACCCTCCAGCATCATCATATCCGACGATGCAGATCGCATGATCACCGACGTAGCTACCGTAGGCGCTCTTGTAAATTCCACCTGTATAGTAGTAAAAGTCCTCAAAGACATTCATCCCGGACATTATCGGGCCTTTGCGAGAGATCCACTCTTTAGCCTGGGCTGAGCCTGATAGAGTCCTCCAGCTATCGATTTTTTTGATCCTCTGATCTCTATCTGCACATGAATGGTTCTGATCGCTGTTGTACGGCCAGCAGCCTTCATCTGGTATGCCGCTGTTCCTGGCATAATTCAATGCAGGCGCAAAGTTCCAACCTCTCGAGCAGCAATTGCCGCAACCGCGAAAGAAGAGGTCTGCCTCGGATAGATCTGGATTGAGGTTTGGGTTGCGCAAGAATATCTCCAGGTTTGACTCTATCATGGCCACAGTTGCAAAAGCAACACACGAGCCGCAAGCACCTTGGTCCCTGATGGGCGTGGTCCAGTTCTTGTCGGATACCCGCCTCCAGTCCCAGCTCGACGGATAGACGAAGACGATTCCCCGGTTTGCGGCGAGAGCATCCTCATGGATCATCAACTCCCGGACCCTCTTTTTTTCTTCATCAGGCACAACGAGCCCAAGGTAATCCTTCCAGGACTCTTTGGGCAGGTTGGACAGAGAGGTAGTGCCTGCAGACCAGGAGAGGTTCTTTTCGCGTATCTTGCTCTGTATGGCTCTTATTTCATCTATCGCCAAGAAGAGATCCCCATTCCTTTTTTGGGGCGGAGGATATATAAATATCTTGCGTTATTTTCTTAAGAGGATAATCTTTGACGACCCGTAGGCCAAGTGAAGTTTATAAAGCCGCTCGAGCAAACAGAAAACATGGGAGCTGGTCATGGAGGTTATAATCAAGAGGTCCAATAAGCGCAAGAAGACCATACAGGCCCGGATGGTCGGTGGGCGAATGGAGGTTCTTGCGCCGTCTTATATCTCCGATGCAGCATTGCAAGATCACATAGCTCGCCTCCATGCAAGGCTTGTGAAGAGAGATGTTCCCAGGAATGATGATCACCTGCAAGCACGGGCAAGCCATCTGAATAAAAAGTATTTTCATGGGGCTCTGACCTGGAACTCCATCAAATACTCTACACGCCAGGAGCATAGGCGTGGATCTTGCAACTATACCACCAAGACCATTCGCATCAGCACTAGGCTGGTCGGGCTGCCCCAGTGGGTCGAGGATTATGTGATCGTACACGAGCTGGCACATCTAATCGAGCCCAACCATGGCAAGAGGTTCAAGGCCCTTGTGCGCAAATACCCGCTAGCCGAGAGGGCAATTGGTTATTTGATGGCCTCCGAGGCCATGAAGCCAAGCACGTGAAAAAGCAAATAGAGAAACGAAGGATTTAAAAAATGATCGCTCCTCTGACAATCATTCACAGGTATCGAGCAGCCTCTTCTTGCTAACCCTCTTATCACCGGGCTTAATGGGCTCTACCTTAGCTTCTGTCTTTTCTTTCTTCTCCTTCTTCTCTTCGTGGTGTGTCATTCTCAGCCCCCATCTGTTATTCTAACTAATATTAATTATAAGTTTTGGTGGATAGCACTTCTGCATATCATTGATTGATAGGCTTGAGTATGCAGGTTGGGTCCTCGCCGAGCAGGTCGCCTTGATAGTAGTAGGCCTTCTGACGACATCCTCCGCAAAGTTCTCTGTAGCAGCACTTTCCGCAAGCATCTTTGAGGCAGGACTTGACAATACGCAGGGCCTCTAGCTCCTGGGATGGATGGTCAATCCAAATGTCGCGAAATGGCCGCTCACGAACATTTCCGACGACGATATGGGGCATGAAATGACAGGGATGAACATCCCCCCGGTGGTTGATATTTGCCACCTTAACGCCTGCAGAGCAACCACCAGCGTTTGTCAGGAGCCTTTTCACATATTCATACCTTGGATCATCCTTTAAGAGCTCCAGAAGGTAGGCACCATCCATGGGCGAATCAGTTGTCAGGATCTCGATATTTCTGTCCTTCAGCTCCACTGCGGCCTCAGCCAGCAGCTTGATCACGCTCCTGCGCTGCTCGGGCGTGACATCCCTTTCTGCAATTCCAGCACCCCGGCCCGTTGGCACCAGATGGTAGAGACAGAAACGAGGAATCTCCTCATCCAGAGCAAGGTTCAAGAGAGCAGGTATATCCTGCCAATTGTCGCGAGTCAAGGTTATGCGAAGGCCTGTCCTGAGCCCTGCATCTCGCGCGTTTCGCAATCCTTGCAGTGCCTTCTCCCATGCTCCTTGAACGCCCCGGAAGGCATCGTGGCGCTGTGGCGAAGAAGAGTCAATGCTCACGCCCACATACCTGATCTTCGCCTCTGCCAGCAGTCTTGCCACCTGGGGAGAGATCAATGTCCCATTCGTAGAGATGACGGTACGAAGGCCGATCTCACGAGCATGGAAGGCATAAGCGAAAAAGTTGCGGCTCAAGAGAGGTTCGCCTCCTGTGAATATGAGGATGGGGATCTTGAGGTCTGACAGGTCATCCTCCAGGCTTATGCCCTCTTCCAGGGACATCTCGTCCCGAGAGTCGCTCTTGGCATCCATGTAACAATGGCTGCAGGCCAGGTTGCAGTGCCGCGTTATGTTCCACATCACCACAGGCCGTGACTTTGCAGAGAACCTGACGAGATCAGGCGGCAGGCTCTGACAGGTCTCGGAATCTCGCAGGGTCTCCCAGACGGTCGCCTGATCCGCCAGTGCTTTTGAAAATATGATCATTTCACACACTCCGCCACCAGAGCCTGTAGCATTGCCTCGAATGTGAAAATCCTTGGCATTATGTCGACCTTCAGGCCCAGCCGTTCAAGCTCGTTGGCTGTTGGCTTTCCAATCGCTGCCACGGTGGCACAGTCCAGTGCTTCTCTGAGCTCTTCCTCCAGCCCCAGCTCTTGCGCTCGCTCTAACAGATTTCTAGCTGTTGAAGAGCTGGTAAAAGCAAATATGTCAACGCTTCTGGCCATTTTTATCAGCTCGTCGAGCCTTGGGTCGTTGGATGCCACGACCTCGTAAAGAGGGATGTCATCCACGAGGAGCCCGGATGACCTCAGATCCTCGGAGAGGTACTGACTGCCCTGGGCGCTCCTGAGGAAGAGGATGTGCTTGCATTTGCCTCTCAACATCCTCTCAAGGCCTTCAGAGCTGTACTCTCCAGGCACCTCGGGCTTCAGGCCGTACCTGATCAGTGCCTGGCTAGTCTTAGGGCCGATGGCAACTATTGTCTTCTCCGCAAGGCTGGAGCAGACCGCCTCGTTTTTCAGGGCCAAAGCTACGCCATTTGCACTTGTGAAGGCCACGCACTCAGCAGCCCTGATCCTTTCCAGCAGATCGGGAGGCAGCGGCCTCTCTGCAAGCGCAATGGCCGGTGCCAGGATCGGCAAAAAGCCATAAGCTTCTGCCAGCTTCCTGGACTCCTCCTGCTGGGCAGCAGGCCTCAGAATTGCGATCTTCTTTTTTGCGAGCCTCGCCGAAAGGCCGACAACATCGCCAACTACAAGTATGGCAGGCGACTCGATCTTCGCAATCCTTGCAGACTTGGCGATATTTGCAAGAGTGCCAGATATCATCCTCTGATCAGGCCAGCCGCCCCTCTCCACGATTGCAGCAGGCGTCTGTGGAGATTTACCACCACTGATCAGCGCTGCAATGTTCTTCTCCAAACGCGAGACGCCCATCAAGACCACCAGAGTTCCGCCGAGGCGTGCGATGGCGTTCCAGTCCAGAGGCCCGTCCTTTCCCGGCTCCTCGTGGCCTGTGACGATGGTCAGCGACGAGGCTACGCCCCGGTGGGTTACTGGAATTCCAGCCAGCCCCGGGGCAGCGATCGCCGATGTGACTCCCGGCACGACCTCCACGCAAATGCCCCTCTCAAGCAATGCCATAGCTTCCTCCCCTCCCCGGCCGAAGAGATAAGGATCTCCGCCTTTGAGGCGAACAACAACATTGCCTGCCTCTGCTTTCTCGATGAGGAGCCTGTTGATGCCATCCTGAGAGAGCTTGTGCCGTCCTGCCGTCTTGCCCACGTCGATCAATTCCGCCTTCGCTCCGTCCAGCATCCTTGGATCTAGCAGCCGGTCAAATAAAATCACATCAGCCTCCTGTACAAGCCGCTTTGCCTTCAAAGTCATGAGTTCGGGGTCGCCAGGACCTGCGCCCACAAGATAGACCTTACCGCGCGCCAAACGCCTTCACCGCCTCTAGTACAAGCTCTCGTCCACCCATCTCCATCAGCCTGCGCCCCATATCTTCGGCCTGGTCTAGGTAACCATTCCCTAAAGTTATCTTCTCGTCCAACCGCACAAACCTCTTTCCATCCATGGAGAGGACCTCAGCCAGGACTCTAGCTGCACCATCGATCACATCCGCATGAATCGCAATAGGCACTATGCAACCCCCGCCGACAGTCTCCAGGATTTTACGCTCGATCATCGTCTCAGTCCTGGTTGGCACATCATCAATGGATTTAGAATGCATTTCAGCCTTCGTTCCTATCTTTGATACTACTACTATCGTTCCCTGGTTGGCAGATGGAACGAACGATTCCTTGTCAAGCCTTTCATAATCAAGCTTCAGGCCCATGCGCTGCAAACCAGCCTCTGCCAGAACGATGGCATCGTAGTCGCCCTGGTTCAGTTTTCGGAGCCTCGTCTGCAGGTTTCCGCGCAGGCTAGACACTTGCAGATCGGGCCTCGAGCGGCGCAGTTGTGCAGTGCGGCGCATGCTCGATGTGCCAACGATCGCGCCCTCCTTCAATTCATCCAGAGAAAGACCACCCCTGCTCACCAGAACATCCGCGGGAGAGTCACGCCTCAAGACGGCAGAAACAGTCAGCTCTCCTGGCCTTTTGGTAGGAAGATCCTTCATGCTGTGTACTGCCAGGTCGATCTTGCCAGAGAGCATATGTTCGTCGATCTCAGCGACGAACACACCCACGCCTGAAAGCTGGTGCAAGGGTTTGTCCAAAAAGACATCACCGCTGGTCTTGACCAGAACAACCTCAGTCTCAACACCAAGAGGCCTAAGCCTCTCCCTGACTATCTCGGTTTGGCGCAGTGCCAGAGGGCTGCCACGGCTTCCGATGATCAGCTTTTCAGACAGGTTCTGAACGCCTCCAATGTGGATTCAATGACCTCTGTGGAATGGGCCGCAGAGATGAAATCTGTCTCATACTGGCTGGGCGTGAGAAATACGCCTTTTTCTAGCATCCGGTGGAAGAATGCCAGATAGCCTGCTTTATCGCACTTCAGAGCGTCTATGTAATTGCGAGGCTCAGGACCGAAGAAGACCTTGAACATGCTGGCAATTCCAGAGACGCTGTAATTCAGTTTCAAGTCCTCCAAGATCTCCTGCAGCCTTTTTCGCATCATATCTCCCGTGGCGTTCAGCCGCTCCAGAACGTTCTCATTCTCCATGACGTCCAGCGTGGCCATTCCTGCAGCCAGGGAGATTGGACTGCCGTTGAAGGTTCCTGCCTGGTAGATGCCGCCTCCTGGTGCTACCTGCGAGATCAAGTCACGCCTGCCGCCAAAGGCTCCAATCGGAAAACCGCCGCCTATGATCTTGCCGAGCGTGGTCAGATCCGGCGCAACCCCAAAGTATTCTTGCGCCCCTCCCAGAGCTAGCCGGAAGCCTGTTATGACCTCATCGAAGATAAGAAGAACATCGTTGTCCCTTGTGATCTCCCGGACAGCCTGAAGGTAGTCGTCTTTGGGCAGAACCGGGCCGATATTTCCCAAAACTGGCTCCATGATCAGACATGCAACCTCGCCCGCGAACTTCCTCAGCACCTTCTCCAAAGCCAAGGGATCATTGTAGGGCAGTTGCAGGGTGTTCTTGGCGCTGTCCGCTGGGACTCCTAGGGAGTCTGGAGTTCCGAGAGTCGTGGCTCCGGAACCTGCCTTGATCAGGACGCTGTCGTGAGCACCGTGAAAGCCGCCCTCGATCTTGATGATCTTATTTCTGCCTGTAGCTCCGCGTGCCACGCGAATTGCAGCCATGGTGGCTTCGGTGCCCGTGCTCACAAAGCGGAGCATCTCCATGCTGGGGTAGAGCCTGGAAATTCTCTGCGCCATTTGAACCTCCAGCTCCGATGGAGTTCCGTAGAGCCAGCCCTTCTTCAGCTGAGAGACCACAGCTTGCATCACAGCCGGATGGCAGTGGCCCAGAATCATGGGGCCGTAAGCCAAACAGTGATCGATGAATCTATTTCCATCTACATCCCAGATGTAAGGTCCTTCGGCCCTTGCCGCATAAAAGGGATGGGGCGAGATGGCACGCACAGGGCTGGAGACGCCGCCGGGCATCAGCCTCTTGCCGCTCTCGTAGAGCTTGATCGATGAGTCAAAACGCATTAGAGGAGCACCAATCATTCAATCCAGTAAAGATTAATCAAACTTGCGATGGCATAGCTCACAGGCAAGCAGCATGCCAACCTGCATCTTCCACCTTTTTCATGACCACGCGCAATGGCAACCCCGTCTCGTCTGCAATTCTCTTGCAGTCCTCGTACTCAGGCTTGACGTTCAGCAATTCTCCTTCCATTCGGCTAATTTTGATGACAACCGGAAATGTGCGATTGCACAACTCCACATTTACTGTTCCTGCCTCGCGCTCAGCCAGATAGCGGTGCAGGCTTAAAAAGACGCGAACGCCGAGGGATCCTGTCTCCTTGATCATGATCTTTGCCAGTCTATCCATATCCTCATGCCTGGCGATTACTCGAATCACATTTCCGCTGCGGCCCTTCTTCATCAATGCAGGCAGGACGGATACATCCAGTGCTCCAGCATCCATGAGCAATTCCATCAGATTGCCCAGCACCTCTCCAGTCACATCATCGACATTGGTCTCCAATTGCACAACGCTGTCTGCATGCTGCCTATGCAACACACCTCCAGCCGCCATCTGTTGCCATGGAGGGATCTTCGCGACGATGCCTCGAAGGACATTTGGCAGGGGTAGCTCTTTTCTGCCCGCTCCATAGCCAGTCTTCTCAGACAGAATAAGAGGGAACTCTGGCAGGAATTCGTCGACCAGCGCAGCCAGGAGGGCAGCGCCTGTTGGCGTGAGAAGCTCTGCGTCCACTGGCCCGCCCCTCCAGGGAATTTCATAGGACCGCAAGATCTCAAGGGATGCAGGGCCTGGAACTGGCAGGAGGCCGTGGGCCGACTTTACATAGCCTCCGCCGACTGAGATCGACCGGCACAGGACGCGCTGCACATTCAGGCTCTGAAGCGCAGCGCAGCTTCCAGCGATGTCCGCAAGCGCATCAAGTGCACCGATTTCATGAAACCTGGCCTCGACTTTGGGCACGCCATGCACTTTGCTCTCAGCAGCGGCAGGTATATCCAGAGCCTGAAGCGCCTTTCGGAGTGCATCCCCCTGCAGGCTGGAGCCCTTTAAGATGGAGACTGCCTCGTCCAGTGATTTGTATCTCCTATCGGAGATCACATCAACCCTGGCCGCCATGATGTGGCTGCGCTCCTGGCGCGAGATCTCCAGATTGCAGCCTACAGATTCGACCGCCTCGCGGACCAAATTTTCATCTGCACCCAGATCCAAAAGGCAGCCCATTATCATGTCGCCTGAGGCTCCAGCGCTGGGGTCGAAGAGAAGGGCATTCATAATTCAAATTAATTGTTTGGGCAGTTAAATACAAATTGGTCTTTTGGAGGGAGAGTCTCATGAAAGACAATCGGAAATGTGGCGCTGGTGTTTTAGGAGCCAATCATCTAGGCTTGATGGCCCTCACCTTTATGCTGGATATAGAATCCGCAAATCCGTTGACCTCTTCCGCGCTCATTTTCTGACTCTGATCTGTTGCTTGATCTATGCTGTCTCCGACAATAAAATCCAGGGAGAAGGCGGATTCCTCAATCACTGCGACCTCGTCAAAGCCAGCAGATCTTATCGCATCCAGATAGGCATCCTTCATAGCTGCTCCGCAGATGCAGCCCACATAGCCTTCGATCGATTTCCTTATGCGATCAGGCAGCTCTTGGCGCAAGACGAGATCTGAGATCATCATCCTGCCCCCAGGCTTGAGCACCCGGAAGGCCTCCTCGAAAGCCTTCTTCTTGTCGGGCACCAGGTTGATGACGCAGTTTGAGACGATGACGTCCACGCTATTATCATCAACCGGAAGATCCTCCAGCTCGCCAGGCCTGAACTGCACATTGCTGTAGTTTCCTTTAGCGGCATTTTCTCTTGCTCTGTTGATCATCTCCGGGGTCATATCCACTCCGATGACCTTCCCTGTCGGTCCGACCCTGCCAGCGGCAAGGAAGCTGTCAAATCCCGGCCCCGAGCCCAGGTCAAGCACAGTCTCCCCTTCTTTGATTGATGCCAGTGCGATTGGATTTCCACAGCCCAGGCCCAGATTTGCCCCCTGAGGCACGGCATTCATCTCATCCTCAGAGTAGCCGATGTTCTTGCTGATCTCCTCCGGAGGAGCATTTCCACAGCATGAGCCTTTTGTCGGGCAGCATGAACTTCCAGTCCTGCCTATTTTTCCGTATCTCTCCTTTACCAGCACCTTTATTTCAGAATCGTACATACTTATTTACCTCTAATTCTGCTTATTGTATCATTTCTTGAATATATCATCGATAACTGGACCGAGCACAGATTTCACCATGCTCTCCAGCTCTTCAACCCTGATCAATGATAGGCAGCAGATCTTGCCATCCTTCTGCATGCTCACCACTGCCAGCTTGTCTCCTGGCTGGATCTTTGCTTTTTCCCTGATATCCTTGGGGAGGACCATCTGCCCGCGCTCATCTACGCTCACTATGGATTCCACTCTGCAAGAGCTCATAGACTCCGGTAGGCAACAGGCCCTCTCATCAGATTTCACAGCCATGATCTTACTGCGATCTCTGATTATTTAAAATTTTCTGAAAATTCGGAAAAATCAGAATAATCACCATTACTTCTCTCTTTTTCTCCCGCCATTGATCCGGCCAAAGCAAGATATCATATCCATGAATATTGATGCTTGGTTCTAAGCATGAATTGCAATATGGATTCCAAAAAGATTCGATGCGATACACATCAAATTCTAGTTGAATCTAGATAAGGCGCAAGCATTATATATCGGCAAATATTGATATGATCTTCGATTAACATGGGACTGAAAGATAAGATCTTCGGAGATAAGAGCAGTGGATGTGGCTGCTGCGGCACTCGCATCGTTGGCTTGCGACAGGTAAACGTCGGAGGACGTAGCACAGGAATAATGGGATTGGACGAGACATTCCAGGAATACTTCAAAAAGGGAAAGAAACCCGAGGATTCTACAGGGGATGAGCTTGTTGAAGACCTGAAGAAGCTCAACTTCATCGCCGAGGGAGCCGAGGAGATGTACAAAAAGGCCTTTTTGACAGAGTACCAGAGGTATTACGAGGCCAGGAAGAAATGAGAATCTCGAACATAACTGATGCTTTCCTGTAATCCTGGTCCCTTATTTCAGAAGGTGATGCCAATATCTCCGAGCAGCGAGATTTGCAGGGATTCGATGATCTCAGAGGATGCTATATGCAGCCTTGCGAGGCTCATCGGCGATCCAGATAAAGCCCGAGCCAGGGCAAGGAAGCTCGCTTCCCTGATGGATCAGATCGAGAGTGAAGACTGTGAAGGAGAGGTGGAGGTCTTCAAGGCTGCAGCTGATCCCTGCAGGTTCAGGATTTTGAAGCTTCTCAAAGAAGGAGAGCTCTGTGTCTGCGAGATCATGGCCGCTCTTAAAAAGCCTCAATCATCTACCTCCCATCATCTTTCGATCTTGAGAGAGGCAGGACTTGTCAAAGAGCGCAAGGACGGAAAATGGTCCTATTACCGGCTTGCTGATGGGGCGGTAATTGAGATGGTCAAACATGCCAGAGCCGTAAAGAAAAAATAGTATCTTAAGAAAAATAAATTTTGAAGGAGACTGAAATGTTCTGGGACAACTTAGCTGTGGCTCTCAATTTCTTCATCGAGATTGCCTTAGAGCTTACCGTTTTATTCATAGGCATAACCTTTCTTGTGGGACTGATCCAGGAGTACGTGCCCGATGAGACCATAAAGAGGGCTCTGGGAGGGCGGCATAGATTATTGGGCAGCATCCTTGGCGCAGGGTTCGGCGCACTCACGCCATTTTGCTCCTGCTCGACGATACCGCTCCTTCTGGGAATGCTCAACGCAGGCGTGCCCTTTGCTGCTGCAATGGCATTCCTGTTTGCATCACCCCTGTTAAACCCTGTGATTATATCGCTCTTCATAGTGCTGATGGGCTGGAAGGTAGCTGCCCTCTACTTTGCGGTAACCTTTGTGGCTGCAATTGCCATCGCTCTCTTGCTCGACGCACTCGGCTTCGCTGCCCAGGTAAAATCAGTGGCTGCAGTGCAAAGCTGCTGTGACTGCCAGCAGGGAGCTGACACAAGATCAAGAGTGGGACGCTCTGCTGCATTTGCGTTCAGCCTATTTCGCCAGCTTATGCCCTATCTTCTATTGGGTGCGGGCATAGGAGCTTTCATTCATGGATTCGTCCCTACTGAGATCATCTCCCAAATTGCTGGGCCCGATAATCCCCTGGCAGTTCCTGTGGCAGCAATCGTCGGCATCCCCATCTATATCAGGGCGGAGACCATGATTCCGATTGGCCTGGCACTCATCGAGAAAGGAATGAGCGTCGGGGCCGTTCTGGCGCTGGTCATCGGCGGCGCAGGGGCAAGCATCCCTGAGCTGACGCTTCTGTCCGCCATATTCGAGAAGAAGCTACTGGCGGCCTTTGTGCTCACCATTTTCTGCATAGCTGTGGCCGCAGGGCATATGGCCAATCTGCTAGCATTGTGAGGTTCAGGATGTATCCAAATCAAGAAGCTCAAATGGACCTCACGCTGGACACTTGCAGGCTTTCTTTACAATCTTGCGCCGGCCGATAGAAAGAATGCCTATGAATCAGAGGGCATCAGCCGATCCTATGAGGATCAAGCGGCCATGCTTGTAGCAGAAAAGAAAGACGGCAATTTCAAGGGCGTCTTTTGGCAGGCACTTCAAGATGCGCTTCGCAGGCTGGCAAAGTGGTAGATGCAAGGTACACGTCTTTCAGAAATGATCCAAACAATGGTCCCAAAGGCGCTGGCAGAAAGTGCCATCTTTGCCCTAACTGTGGGCTGAAGATGGACAGGGATATCAATGCCTGCCTGAACATTCGCGCCCCCGGACTTGGGGGGGAATGGAGAGAATAGCACCGGCTCTGTGAAGCAGGAAGCCCTGCCCTTTTAGGGGCAAAGGGAGGGAGTCACTCAGTGGAGATTCTAACTGCAACCACAGTCCTCGTGAGCGCAGCCACCATGGTCGCAGCTGTCGTGGTCGTGATCGCAGGTGTCGGCATTTGCGCATGCAGCACATCCTGACACCTCATCCTCCGGGCCGCGAATGATGAAGCCCGTTCCTCGATCGTCGTTCACATAATCTATGATTGTCTCTCTGAGCAGCTCGGCGTCCTTCGGGCTCATGTGGATCTTGACGCCCCTGCTCTCGTAGATGACATCGTCACTCTCTTGATCCCCCAGTGCCAGGCCGTAGTTTGCACCAGTGGCATCTATAGCTGCAAGAAACATCCTGATGACTTTGCCTTCGACCAGGCTGCGTTTTATAATAGTAGCTGCGGCATCAGTAACCTCGATCATGATATAACACCAATGATTATGTCTGCTCAAAACTCGTATTTAAGGCTGTGTGACAATACCAGTCGCCTGAACCTGGACGACAAGCCGCCTGATGAAGTCAGACTGGCCCTTTTGAATCTTTTTCATTGCAGTGTTTATAGCAAACCAGGAAGCCTTATCTATTTCAGGGAACTCTCTTATGATCCCTGAGCCTTTCGGCCATTCAATGCGAAATTTGTTGGAGACGATCTTCGTCTCGTCCAGGTCCTTTTCAAGGGCCCATGCGTGGACGATCTTTCTGCTCCGAAGCCTAAGCTCTCCCAGCGCGATAAAATCGCCGTCGACCTCAAAGCCTGTCTCCTCCTTGAACTCGCGCTTTGCAGCATCCAGAGGGCTCTCGTTCCCTTCGATCAGGCCTTTGGGCATCGACCATGCACCATCATCCTTCTTCGCCCAGAGTGGTCCTCCAGGGTGGACGAGCAACACCTCGAGCTCTTCATCCCTGAACCTGAAGAGCAAAATGCCCGAGCTTTTCACTACCATACCTTCAGGTCGATCGCCTCTATTCGCAACCTTGCTCCCTCTGAGTGCACCACAACTCCTGAGTGCACCTTCTGCATCATGCAGTGCTGTGGCAGGAACCGCACTGTCTCGCCCACGTCCGGCCTCTTTCCCTTGCAAATCACGCCCTCAAAGGCAACGACCATGCAAATTCCAATGTCCCTTGGCATCAAAGATCCATTAATGAGATGCACAGGCCCTACGAGATGCACCGTGGCGATCCCCTGCTCGTACCTGAGGATCCTGGCAAAATGTGTGATTGGGCATCCGAGAGGACGGTAGCGCAGCACCTCACCATCCTTCAGATCGGCTTTTGCGTTGAAGGGATGCAGGTCCTCTCTGCAGGAGGGCTCGCCTGGAAGCGGGCCGAGGGTGAAGTCTGCATGCAGTCCATCAAGGACGCCGATGATCTCCACCTGCTCCGACTGAGCTGCCAGAAGCTCTGCGATCTTCTCGGCCCTGCCACTGAACCTGTCCTGCTTTAAAATAGGGCACCTTTCCAGGCCGTTTACATCCACCAGTGTGGCTGCGAAATCCCGGCAGCTTCTGTGGCCGCATTCACCGCAATTGAACCCCGGCAGAAGCTTTGCGATCTGCGACATGCCATTACCTTCCAAACCCCTTTTTCACTCGCCGCTGTATTCCATGAAGCCGTCGAGATGGCGCAGCATTCCATGATGGCGTTCTTTGCTTACGCGAAGCTCTCCAGTGCATAATGTGCAGATGGCAAGGGGAGGATTGTGCCGCAGAAGCATCTCGCCAGAGATTTGCGGCCAGGAACGGATCAGCTCCGATATCTCTGACGAGCCTTTGCCAGTGAGGCCATTGGCCTCGATGATCCTGCATTTGGGGTTTGTCTCTATTATGCGCTCCCTGAAGACCTCACGCTCCGCCTGTGATACCAGATCGCCCTTGGTCATCACAGCAGCGTCAGCTGTGGTGAGGAGCGGCCCTACTTTCAGAGGGCTGTTGGGGCCACAAGTCACATCTATCACGCAAACGGCCAGGGCTTTGTCGGGATAGGGCGCACAACGAAGGCAAAGCCCTGCAGTCTCGCATAGCAGTAGATCTGCTCCTTCTGACTTTGCCCATTGAAGCATCTCGTCCACATTGTAGATGGCATAGTGATCGGGACACATATCTCGGGATAGGCCCACGGCGACAGGCACCTGAAGCCTCTTGAACCTCGAGTCGTCCTCAGTCCACATGCAGTCGATCTTGACCAGCGCAGGCCTTTGGCCAGCACGCAGCAGGTCCCTGACTGCATGGATGAGCACCGAGGTTTTGCCTGAGCCAGGCGTCCCTGCCACAACCACCATCTTCAAGCCACTACCTCGCCCTGACGGATGGTCTCACGCAGGCCAGTGAGCCAGCAATCCACTTTTTCGATGTCTTTGAAGACGCTGTGCTCCTGCTTGCTTGTGCTTATGATCTTAGTCATGCCCCCGTTCTTCATCACTATCCTGCGGGATGCCATCAGTGCCAGCATGGGATCATGAGTCACTACTATCACGATCTTGCCCTCCCCCGCTAGCAGGCGAAGTGCTTCCTGCTTTTTTATGCCTGCGTTCTCGATCTCATCGATGAGCACAATTGGAGAGTCGCTGATGACTGCGATGTCCGCAGTCATGAGGGCTCGCGACTGGCCTCCGCTCAGGATGGTGAGATGGTGCCCAGGATCGATCGGCTCGCCAGTAAGTGTGTTGGCAAGCTCAATGACTCTGCTGGCAAGATCTGGATCCTTCCCACGGGATTTGGCGTGCATCCTCAGGAACTCGCAAACAGACATGTCGGACAGGAAGTGCATATTCTGCGAGAGCTGAGCCACGAGCTTCTTCCTGGGATCATTGCGCTGCTGTGAGTCAGGAGGCTCGCCGTTTATGAGGATCTTCCTGCAGGAGGGGGTGTCGCCCTGAGCAAACTGCTCGATGTCAGCGATAAGAGTGCTCTTGCCTGAGCCTGTCGGGCCTACGATTCCAATTATCTCTCCCCGGCAAATCTCAATCCTGTCCTGTGCATCTGCATTTCCATCTTTGTCCACGCCGCCGATGATAGTCATAGTAAGGGGCTTCTTGGTTTGATCTGCTACCTGGAACATGCTCTGTCCTCCAAAAACTTTACTGCGTCCTCCCACTGGGAGACGACTATGTCCGGCTGCAGACTGTACAAGGAGAGATCCTCTCTGGCCCTTGCAACTCCGCCGCCTGTGATGTTTAAAAGAATGATGTCGCCCTGCAAGACTTTGCCCGTCTCCGCAGCCTGCTTTAGCGCTGCCACTGCTATGGCTGGCGCATTCAAGATGTCGATTTCCTCCGATTGCTCGAAGAGCCGCTTGGCATCGGCTGCCTCCCGGTCAGATATTCCATAGACATCGCCGCCCGTAGCCTCCAGGGCGTCCTTGACCCCTCCGGCAATTGCGAACGGCGGCCTCCTGTTGAAGAGGACGTCATCGAACATCTCAGCGGCGAAGGCATCAGGCTTTTTGCACTTCCAGGCAAAGTAGATGGGCGCATTGGGAACATTCTGGGCCAGATGCAGCCTCGGAAGATCTGACCCAAAGCGTCCATCCCTTATCAGTCGCAGCGCAGCCTCCCACGCAGCGATCCCGCCAGTGCCGCTTCCCACGGCCTGGAAGTAGTGCTGTGGAATGCGTCCGAGCTTAAGAGCAGCATCGAGCATTACAGTTCCCATGCCGTCCCTTCGGGCGATGTTCCTGGCTCCGCCTTCCGGAACATATCCTGGACTTGACTGGACCTTCTCTGCAATGGCGATGGCATCATAGTAATCGCCTTTTACGCCCACCATGGTTAACGGACCCGGTCTCACAGTTATCCACATTCTGGAAAGGGCTCTTTCGGGAACGAACAAGGCCAGAGGCTGGCCGGTCTGCGACGCAACTTGGGCAAAGGCGCGCGCGGTGTTTCCTGCCGATGCCACAACCAATGTTGAGCTATCGCCACGCTCCCTCAGCCTCTGCATTGTAGGAGCAGCCTCCAAATCCTTGAAGCTGCAGGTGGGCATCTTTGCTCCACGCTCAGGCCAGTAGCCGCTAAAGCTGATGTAGAGGTTTTCCAACCCCAGCTCAGCAGCAAGACCCTGGCTTTTGTAGGTGATCGGGGCTTCGCCTGCCTCTGGTATGATGCCGTGCACAGGCAGCCAGTCATAGAACCGCCAGATGCCAGGGAGTGCTCTCAATTCCAGGCACTTGGACGTGTAATCGGCGCGCAGGAGTGAGTCGTGATAAGGGCAGACCAGGGAAAAAGCAGGAACGGGCTTTCCATCGCTCACGCACCTGACAGTGTATTCGCCCATGAAGGGAACATCTCTTTGTAGAGGATATAATGTTTTCTATTTCAGGATAAAAGTTTTCCTATTTGTGAAAGAAAATCTCCGATAGTATACGTTTGGCACAACTAGCTGTGCATATCAGGCATTGGATCTTTGCTCCTGATGAGCTTCTGAATCCAAAAGTAGAAATATTCGCTCCAGCATTACCCAAGAGTATGCAAAGCGTCGAGAGAGTGATGCACTCTGCCTTTCAGTCCGATGATAAACTGCGAGAGACCCTGAAAGAGGTGCTCGGCGATCTCGGACTCTCTGCCAGGGAGTTTTCCAAGGCCTCAGGAATTCCTCAAAGTACTCTCTACAAAATCCTTTCCGGCCACAGGGAGCCGAACATCACGACTCTGCGCCAGATTGTGAAGACCATCCACCAACTGGAGGGCCCAGAGGGCGACTTCATCGCCATAATCGCAGCCCGTCCAGTGCTGGACAAGATCAGCGAGAAGAAGATGAAGATAGGCAACAAGATGCTCACGCTGCGTGAGTACTCGGCCACCACCATCGAGGAGGCAATCATCGCCGCAATCCGTGCCGAGCGTGACGGGGCATCGGCATTGGTTTGCGCTCCCATCGTCAGCCCTACGGTGGAGCGGCTGCTCTCCATCCCAGTGGCGACAATCATCCCCCAGGACAGCGTCATTCGGGCCATCGAGGTGGCAGCAAGAAAGATTGAATAAATACGTTATAAAAATACGTTATAAAAATACGTTATAAAAATAAGTTATAAAAATAATTTCTGCAGGGCCTGCATTTGCCCTGCCCCGTTTAGTATCTTCTGGGCGGCCTTGCGGGCTTATGCTTCTGATAGCAATCGCTGCAATAAACCGGTCTGGATCCATCGGGCTTGAAGGGAACCTGACATGTCTTTCCGCACTCTGCACATGTTGCATCGTGCATCTCTCTTGGGCCTCTATTGAAGCCGCCTCTGCTTCCGTATCTTTCCATTTATTTCACTTACCTTTGGCATCGATTCCTAGAATCGATCCTTGCTACAAACATCCCATCAAACTCAATTGAAGCGACGCTTATGCAGCGTTTTATAAAAGGGACAGCTATTTGATATACCTTTCGGTCCTGGATCAGGTCTACCAGGATATTTGGTGCTCAGAAATGATGGCTCTGGCCAGGAGATCAGACTGAGGAGATCAGTGCAATCTGTTTTTTGAGATCGATCAGAAGGAAAGATACGCATACTAATATCAGAAAAATTCTTAATCTAGGAGACTTACTCTCAGAAATGTAGGAGACAATAAGATGACAAAAGAAGAGGACTTGACTTGCACAGGGAGGCTTTGCTCATGAGAGGCCTCGTTGCAGTTGCGCCCTTGCTGCTCATCATTCTGTGCAGCATTTCCCTGGGCGCTGAGGATACCGTGGATGTGTTCACAGTCGGCGACTCTACGGGCGACTGGGGCTATCCATCTCCATATGGACATTACGCTCGCGGGCCTGGGTATATCAGGATGAGCATGATCTTCGACACACTGGTATGGAAGGACCAGAATGGCTACGTGCCGGCCCTCGCAGAGAAGTGGGAGATGGAGGGAGATGACGCGTACATTTTCAACTTGAGAAAGAACGTCACATGGAATGATGGCGAGAAATTCACAGCAGAGGATGTAGTATTTACTTTTGATTACATCAAGCAGCACCCATATCAGTGGGTGGACTCCAGTCCTGTGAAGAAGGTCGAGGCATTGGATGACTATACAGTCAAGATCTCTCTTAATCATACCTATGCACCCTTCCTGGACATAATCGCAGGGACTATGCCAATCCTCCCCAAGCACATCTACAAGGATGTCAGCAATCCTTGGGAGTTTTGGGATGATAAGGCCCTTGTTGGCACCGGACCGTATAGGCTCGTGAACTATGACAAGGCCCAGGGGACGTATCTTTACCAGGCATACGACGGCTACTATCAGGGTGCTCCGAAGGTCAAGCAGCTGAAGTTTGTTAAAGTCAGCGACGATATGGCGGCTGCAGCTCTGAGAAAGGGAGATGTGGACGCTGCAGGGGTGCCGCCTGAGCTGGCACAAGATCTAAAGAAGGAGGGATTTGTGGTCTTGGAGAGCACTCAAGATATGCTCTGCAAGCTGGCCATAAATCACAAGAAAGAGCCTTTTTCAAATGTCAGTTTCCGAATGGCCCTCGCCTACGCCATAGACCGCCAGAGCCTGGTTGACAGTGTTCTTCGCGGCTTTGGAGTTCCTGCGAGCCCAGGACTTTACTCTCCGCAGAGCGAGTGGTACAATCCGAAAGTGGATCAATACGCATACGATCCACAGAAGGCAGAGGGGCTGCTCAATGAGATGGGATACAAAAAGGATGGTCAATTCTTCACCAAGGATGGAAAAATTCTGGAAGTAGAGCTCTTGGTCGACACATCCAGCGAGCGAGCTGGTGATCTGATCTCACAACAACTGGAGAAAGCAGGCATAAAGGTGAATCTTCGGAGCGTGGAGTACAAGACACTCGACAGCTTAGTTGGCGAGTGGAAGTTCGATCTTGCGCTGATGAGCCTTGGCGGCATGGGTGGAGACCCCCAGGCGCTGAATGGAATAATAGGAATGGGGTGGAGCTTCGCCAGTGCGAGGTACTTGGAGGATGAGAGACTGAACCGGCTGCTGAGCAGCCAGGTTTTAGAGCTTAATGAAGAAAAACGCAAGGCTCTGATCGATGAGATTCAAGTGGTCTATGCAAAAGACCTGCCCGCCATTCCCCTTTACTATTCGACCTCTTACTGGGCATATGACGGAAAGGTGGATCTCTTCTACAGCAAACGCGGTATAGCAAATGGAATTCCAATAGCTCTGAACAAGATATCCTTTGTGAAGGGTTGATGTTGGCGAAGAGGTTTAAATGACGAGATTAATGAGGACTTATCTGCTGGCGTTCGCCTGCCTCTGCCTTGTCCTTGTGACTGGACTTGCTGCAGATGAAAACAGGACAGTGGTTGACAGTCGCGGCGTGGCTGTGCAGTTGCCATCCGAAATCAGTCGTGTGGTGACCATCAGCGACGGCCTGGTTGAAGGGGTCATGACGGTTTTGGGTGTCCAGGACAAGCTCGTCGGAGTTGGCTCTAGCTGCCTGCAAAGCAACTTCAACTACACATATCCAACGGTCAGCGGCGGGAACTTCACATATGCTGATGGCATGAATCCCGTCTTGTACCTCAATCCCTGGATATCGGACTTACCGTTGATAGCAGATGAAGGCGTCAATTTCGAGGCGCTGGCTGGCTTGAAGCCGGATGTCGTGATCATGAGGATTGGAGATTGCACATTCTGGACTGTTGATGTAAAAGACGAAAATGTTAAAAAGTCGATCGATACTATCGAGTCTTTAGGCATCCCACTGGTGGTCTTGTACGGCCCCAATTGTTATGACAGCCCTGACATATTCAGGATTTCGGATGAGATTCGCATCATAGGACAGGTCTTTGCCAAAGAAGAAAAGGCCGAGAAGATGGCTGAGTATCTTCAAGCCCAAGTGGATCTGATCAAAGAGAGAACACAGAACGTGACGGATGAGGATAAACCAACTGTGCTGATCTTCGGGCTTTCTCCATCGGCAAGAAAGCAAGGAGGTGCAGGTGTGGTCTTCGGGACTGACACCATCGAGTCTTACCTTATAGAGGATCTGGTTCATGCCCGCAATGCTTACCAGGACAAGGGATACTTCAAGGTGCTGAGCGCAGAACAAGTCCTGGCATTGAACCCCGAGGTCATCGTACTTGCTACAGCTGCTGGCTATCATCCGCCAAGAGAGCTTTACGAGGCACCATATTACCAGAACCTGCAGGAGCTGGATGCAGTTAAGAACAGGAGAGTTTTGGCCATGCCCTGGACGCCCTGCAACTGTGCTAAGAGGCAGGAGTATCCAATCGACGTCATGGTGATAGCCAAAGCTGCTTACCCTGATAGGTTCAAGGATATCGATCTTGGACAATGGCTGCTGGACTTCTATCAGAACGTGTATGGTGTGAACCTGGAAACTGCCAAGAAACTAAGATCTGCTCAGTGGATGGATTGGGCGGCAGAAGACGCAACCACCTAATTTCTGTCCCCAATTTTTTTAATAATTGAAATGTGGGTTCAGGTTGACTTTGAGGTCGTTTTGATGAAAGATCCATTGAAAGATATCGATTGGAACGAGGTCTGGAAGAGCCAGATGCACCGTAACAGAAGGTCCAGTCCTGGCAGGGATTGCTCCAAAATCTGGGAAAGCCGGGAGAGCGCTTTGCAATTCTGGAATATGTGTCAGCAAGAGAGGAACAGAATTGATAAGACCATCTGGGAGACAGATACCACGCCCAAGTCGCGAGTTCTTGACATTGGTGCTGGTCCTGGAACCCTGGCGATTCCCCTTGCGCAAAAAGTAGCACACGTCACTGCCGTTGAGCCTGCAGAAGGCATGGTCAGTGTGATGCGAGATAAGATGGCGGAATTTGCTGTTCAGAATATCACTGTGGTGCAGAAGCGCTGGGAGGATGTAGATGTGAACGAGGATCTTCAGCCTCCTTACGATGTTGTGATAGCCTCCTTCTCGCTGGGGATGCCAGACATTCGATCGGCGATTGAGAAGATGATCAGAGCATCCTCGAAGTACGTCTACTTGTACCACTTCGCAGGGGAGACATCATGGGACAGGCAGTGGTCAGAGCTGTGGCCGAAACTTCATGGACGAGAATACCAGCCTGCACCAAAGTGCGATGTGCTCTACAATGTGCTCTACCAGATGGGCATCTATCCGAACATCAGGACCTTCCGGCTGGAGCACAACCAGCGCTATTCCTCCTTAGAAGAGGCCCTCAAT
>JAUCQD010000007.1 GCA_030372945.1 Methanothrix sp.
GAAAGGCTCAAGAGAGAAGATCGGCCCTTCTACAACTCCCTGCTCATGAATTCAGTGACACTGAAAGGTGAGCCCATTGAAGAATATGGATGATTGCTTTGAGCGCGGCCTGCTGCGCAAGGTGGAACCCTCGCGGACTAAGAGCGAGCAATCTCTGCTGCAGGCCAGAGACTGGCTCTACGAGGCCGAGAAGAACCTGGAGGCTGAAGCTTATAGATCAGCTCTCTCCTCCGCATACCTGGCAGTCTTTCATTCCGCCCGTGCAGTTCTCTTTCGGGACGGGGTGCGGGAGAAGAGCCATTATTGTATTGGCCTGTATCTGCAGAGGTACGTCGAGGAGAATGCTCTTGAGGCTGAGTGGCCCATGCTCTTTGACCGAATAAGAAGCGTTCGCCATGCCGATCAGTACTCTTTTCAGGCCAAACCTACAGCAGAAGAAGTGCAAGCTGGAATTGATCTTGCGGGGAGGTTCCTGGATCGGATGGAAAGACTGCTAAGAGAATCAAGAGGCATGTTCTAGCATGGGAACCTAAGGACTCCTGCTATGGCGGCCGGTCTAACCGATCATGTCTGGACAATTGAAGAGTTCATGTTGACCGTAGTGGTGCCAGAAGAGAACAACACATAATAGGGAGACTACCTGACTTTGAGGTATGACGAAAAAGATCAATAAAAGCAAAGGAGTAAAAGGCCATGACAAAGGCCCGCCCTACGGAGCGTTCTGGAGATGAAGAATGAGTCTGGCGAGACTGTCGGCTGGGCGAGGGAGGCCGAAGACGGCGTGATTCTGAACCTCGCACCACTGCACGATCTAATGCCAGCATTGAAGGAGCCGGAGAAGTTCTGGCAGGCCCAGGAAGCCGGCGAGTACGACTGGTCCCGCACAGCCATGCGCTACTGGGCCAAGCGTGTGCTGGAAAAATGCAAGAAGAACAAGTCCTACGCCATAGCCCGCGGGCGGATGGATGGCTATGATGGGAGCGGAAGCAAAGTACGACAGAAAGAGAACGACCAAGGAGGGGAGATGGCCGAGGAGGAGACAAGCTGACGGGCAAAGTTTCCAGCTCATAAACAAAATGTTTATAGTACGTAAACATAAGGTCAATCATGCTCAGTGAGCTGTTCAAGACCGCGGAGCGATCCAAGATCCTGCGCTATGTGATGTTTCGAAGCAGCTTCGGCGTGGCTGAGGTCTCCAGAGCCACAGGCATCACCAAAGGATTGGTCTCTCGCTATCTGCGCTGTCTGATGGAGCATGGCTTATTGCAAAAGGAGGGGCGAAGGTATTCGCCTCTTGATGTTGCCCATTCTCGCGCCATAAAGCTCCTTCTCAACTTGGAGAAAATCGATCTGTCAGCTCTGAGCCTGGGCTCTGCTAAGGGCTTGGGCCTTTATGGGAGCTGGGCCAGAGGTACGAACCGCCAGGATAGCGACCTAGATGTGTGGCTGAGAGTCGATAGCCTTCCTCCTGAGAGTGAGCTGGCCAGGCTACAGAATGATTTGAGCATGCAGACTGGCTTTGAAGTCAACCTGCTGGTGCTGACCCCTGAAAAGCTGGAAAGGCTCAAGAGAGAAGATCGGCCCTTCTACAACTCCCTGCTCATGAATTCAGTGACACTGAAAGGTGAGCCCATTGAAGAATATGGATGATTGCTTTGAGCGCGGCCTGCTGCGCAAGGTGGAA
>JAUCQD010000008.1 GCA_030372945.1 Methanothrix sp.
AGCTATTGCCGAGCCGCAGCCATAGGTTCTGAACTTGATATCATCGATCCGGTCGTCCTTGACCTTGATGAATATCTCCACGAGATCGCCACAGACAGGATTGCCGACCTTGCCGTAACCATCAGGGTTATCCATCACACCCACATTCCTGGGGTTCAAGAAGTGATCCATGACTTTCTTGGAGTAACCTATCTGTGCCATCAAAATCACCATCATAGTGGCGAAAACGGTGACGTCCTCCACGCCCCGGATGAGGCAGAGCTTCCTGATTCACGAAACACCAAAGGGTTCTCCACAGGCTTGGATATGCCTAGATTACATCGAGATCTCGACATAGTCGCAGCACGACGCTAGTTCGCGCCAGAGGACGTTGCCACCCAATTAAGATTAACGTGAAAGTAGATATAGTTGATCTACGCGCCACGAAAATGATTAATATGTCTCAATGATGACAGTTCTCGCGAGGCCAAGGAATATGATCGAGATAGACGGCTCGTACGGTGAAGGCGGTGGCCAGATCGTGAGGACTGCTGTGGCGCTCTCGGCTGTGACAGGCATGCCGGTCTGCATAAGAAGAATCCGGCAGGGTCGCCCAAAGCCTGGGCTGGCTTTGCAGCACGTTCGGGCGATCACAACGCTGGCAGATATATGCAGTGCTAAAACATCTGGCATTGAGCCTGGTTCCATGCAGATCACCTTCGCGCCCGGAAAGATCCGCGGCGGCAGCTACAGCGTGGAGATAGGAACTGCCGGGAGCGTCACTCTTCTCATGCAATGCCTCCTGCCTGCCTTGCTGAAGGCCGATGGACCCATCGTCATGGATGTGCATGGAGGCACAGATGTTCAATGGTCTCCAACGGTGGACTATTTCAGGCATGTATTTTTGCCTGCGCTCGGATGCTTCGGCGTCAAAGCAACCCTCGATCTCAGGCAGAGAGGGTACTATCCCAGAGGCCAAGGCTTAGTTACCTTGCGGGTCGAACCAGGAGCTCTTCAATTTGCGCACCTTTCAGCTTCTCCCAAAGAGCGAGTGTATGGAATCTCGCATTCAGGAAACCTGCCAGAGCACGTGGCTCAAAGACAGGCAGAGTCTGCCGTCCAGTTGCTGGAGAAGGCTGGCTTTGCAGCTGAGGTTGCCACAGAATCACATCGTTTGCCGTCCATGGGCAGCGGCATAACTCTCTGGTCAGGCTTCATGGGAGCAAGCAGCCTTGGCGAGCGAGGCTTGCCGGCAGAGATGGTGGGACGAAAGGCCGCAGAGGATCTCATAATGGAGCTTGAGTCCATGTCCGCAGTAGACATTCACCTGGCAGATCAGCTTATTCCTTATCTCGCCCTTGCGGGAGGCAGCTACACCGCTCGCAAGGCCACACCTCATGCCATGACGAATATATGGACTGCAGGGCACTTTCTGGAAAGAAAGATCACTCTATTTGCGGGTGATATCACGAAGTTCGAAGCCCATTAGGCAGGAGAGGTATCACACTGGACTGTACCTCTTCAAATACGACTCGATATATTTTTTTATCTTCTCTCCCTTATAAATTCCCGCGTGCCCTTCGCATAGCACGTCCGCATCCAGCGCCAGCAGTTTTTGCATCGATTGCCTCCACATCGACAGGTCTGAGCCCCACAGAGGCGAGAAGGGACCGTGGATATCCTGACCGAAGAGAACCCTGCCGTCATCGGTATCGATGTACACGCAGATGCTTCCTGGGGTGTGGCCAGGTGTGTGCAGGAAATTGAACAGGAGATCCCCAATTATAAGCTGCTCATTCTCGCCACAGAGAGGCGTGTCCACCTTGACGGGCTTGTAGTTCACTCCGTACATGCTGGCAGCGGTCAGATCATCATTCTCACCCTCAATTCCGGATCTGTCCATCGTGTGAGCAATGACCTTCGAGCCGTAGCGCTCCTTCAGGGCAGACAGGCCGCCTATATGGTCGATGTGACAGTGAGTGGCAATTATATGCCGGATCTGTGCTGGCTCAAACCCAAGCGATCGGATGTTGTCCTCGATTCTCTTTGTGCCATAGCCTACACCGGAATCGATCAGCACTAGCTCACTGCCAGCGTCAACAAGATACACATAGGCATCCTCTGAGGCGGAGAGCTCGGGGCCACCCACAGCATAAACGCGATCACAAATGGCTTTTGCTCTGGTCATGATCGATGGTTGGATCTCTAAAGCTTAGATCTTGTGCTTGGCATTCTCTTCCACATCCTTTCGAATGGACCTAAGTTTTCTGATGCTGTAGTAATACTCTGCCAGCAGGACAATGGCTGCCAGGGCCATGATTGCGAAGATCTTCGTCAAAGCTTGCAGAGCATTATTCTTGTAATAATTAACTTCGATATACGGAATCTGGGAGGTGTTATACCAGGTTAATACGCTTCCAGAATCTCCCACCTGGAAGTCATCCGGAGCGGGATTCGCAATTCCGAGGATTCGATTGCCTGTTGTGTATCCAGGAGGGAGTATTATGCGCACTGGCTCTCCACCTCTCAGCGGAAGTATGAACTGCTGTCCCTGCTGAGGCATGATGTAGGTCAGCTTCCCTGTGACGTTTCGATCGAAGCTCAGGCTGTAGATATGATCTCCTCGCCAGAAGAGATAGCTGCTGTTAAATCCCACTTGCGCTCCGGACGAATCCTGCAAAGTGATGTTCTCAGCCTTCTGCGATAGGCTGAGATTCAGTTTGCTGGCGTTGACTGGCTGGACGACCACAACCTCTTTTAAACCTAGACTGTAAACTGTGCCATTGAACTCATCGTAGCTGCGGGCCGAGCTGGTGTCAGCAAGAGCTATAAAGGCCAATGTGATCAGAACAAAGGCCTTACGAGAAAGAGCTCTTGTTTTGCGGATATTATCGTACATCTCTCCTCTGAGATGTGGTGCTCCCACTTTATCAATGGTGCGCCTTCATAACGAAACGCTGGATAATGGCCAAAGCCAAAAAATGCCCCTCCACACAAGGGAGGGTTCAAGGAAAACAACGCCATGAATGGGGTTTATACTGAAACGGATAGGACCAAGTCCTGGTGGGTTGCAAAGGTATACAACGATTTTGTCAATGAGCTTGGCAGATCGAGGACCACGCAGAGGGCGCTATCCTGCTACGCTCTCAAAAGAAATGTCTCGGATTATCCAATTTGTGGTGGTTTCGTTGGTGAGATAAGGATCACCAGGCCGTATCATGAGTGTGACGGCGAGAAACTGCCAAAATGGATTCGCAAGGCAAAAGAGCTCGGTCTCATTCCGATGGATGCGATTCTTGATGACATTCCAGGAGAGAATATATTCTTGCCGCAAAAACTCAAGAGAGGACCAGATTCTGTCGAGGTCTGGCTGAACAAATCTTCGTTCAATCCTCTGCTATATCCTGTCTGTGAGATGCATGGGGTGACCCTAGTCTCTGTTAACGGCAGGGCCTGCGATGATGTCATCAAGGCCCTGTACAGGCGCTGCAGCTCCAGGACCATCATACTTTGCCTCTCCGACCTGAGCCCAAGCGGTGCATTTTTCGATGCAGATCTGTATACGAATATTGAGAGATTAAAGCCGTCGGGAAGCAGTGCTGAGATATTTGTAAAACGCATCGGTCTCAAGCCCGAACAGGTTCTGGAGCTGAAGATCCCCATGGTCACAGGAAGGATAGATTCAAAAGATGATCGAGACAGGTTCAAAAGATATCTCAAATCATATGGCCTTGATCCAAGTAAGATAGCCGAGCTCGATGCCCTAGAGGTATATTATCGCGGTGGCATAGCCGCCTTCCTGGACGAAATCCTCTCCACCAATGTTAAATCCTACTAGGTAGTGTGTCATCAAGCATGACAGATGTCCCTGATATTCCTCTGGATCAGATCCAGCAGCGCGTTGTAGCCATGTGGATGGGAAGCTTTTACGGCAGCAGCGGCTATGTTGCCCGAAAGCTTGGCAAGAAGGGCCTTCGCGAATTCCAGGATATTGGAGCCCACCAGGTTGCGGCCACCTTCAAGCAACTGGGCCTAGCAGATCCCAGGGATGTTGCCATGGCCATTGCAACCAATGAGAAGAACCTCTTCGGAAGCGTGGTAGAGGTGGTCGAAGGGGAAGGCACTGCAGCGATCAATCGTCGTCGCTGCGGATTGATGCAGGGTGCCAAGTCGTTCGCCCGTGTGGGGGCCAGCCTGATCGCCAAGGAGCACTGCAAGACCTGCGTGGAGAACCACTGGCAAAAGGTCTTCTCAGACCTCAAGATGACTGTGGAAGTAGAGCATACTGAAGATGGCTGCGTGATGAAGATTTCAGCCCTTCGCTAAATTGTGCGGGTGAGATCGGGCATAGATCATCAAATCCGAGCCTATTTGGTTTAATTGAAAAGACATACCAAATGGAATAGTGGCATTTGTCCGGAGAATCAAAAAGTTGTGTCAAGGAGCAGAAAAAGTTGGGATAACCAGATCATAAGGGTCTGAAATGCATGCAGGTCTTGCACTCCCTCTGGGATACTGAGACATTCCACATCTGGTCAGAGTCCTCAGCTCTGCCTCTGGTCCACGCTGGACAAAACAAACGACTTTGTAGGTCTCTGCCTCACCCTTTCGCACTCACTGGCACAGAGGTCAAGCGGCATCTCTCCGGGTCTTTCAAGCTGGATGGCAGCGATATAGGCGCCCTGACTCTCCAGTTACCCTCCGGCAGAAGCGGGCTTGGTCCCCTTCCATCTCCTTGGCTCCTCCGTGAGGATTATGTTCCCCAGAAGGCTATGGGCCTGATCGATTGCACCATAACCACCCTGGCTCTCAAGCCTGACCTGGCATTGGATCTTTTGCTGGGCATGCCCCTTCAGCTACCTGATGGCTTAATTCTTGCCGATTCCATGAGGTTCTGGTCAAAACTTGCTCTCTTCTCCCTCGAGCTAGTGGCAAAAGAGCAGTTCGTCCCTGCGATCAGCAAAGGAAGAGCGCTCTGGAAGCCGGCCTTGGACGAAGCTGACCAAGAGAGATTGAAGGTCTTCATCTCATCAATGCCACCCAGCTGCCTGGCCTCAAGATCCCTCCAGGCAGCCAGGGTCTCTCCCATCAGCCTGGTCAATAGCTTCCTTGACATGGCAGTGGACTCGCAGGTCAGGCGAAGCCTGAAGCAAACCGCCCTCCTGCCGCCAAGACGCGGCCGCAAGCCACGGCAAGTTCCACTGCAGCAGCAGTTCCTGGCAGGCTTGAGCTCAGAAGAGTCTGCTCTTGGAGCTTCTGATGAAGAGATTGCAGCCTTCACAAAAAAGCTGGACAGCTGGACCTCTGAGCTTCAGGCCAAAGCAGTTGATGCGCCATTTCGCACATGCTTCAGACTTGAGGCACCAGCAGAATCCGATGAACCTTGGAATCTGGGCTTCTTCCTACAATCAAAAGAAGACCGCAGCCTGCTCATCCCAGCGTCTGATGTATGGCGGACCAAGTCCGGCACCCTTACCTTGCTGAAAAAGAGGCTGAAAGATCCGCAGGAGCAGCTTCTCGCCGACCTGGGCCGAGCATCCAGAGTCTTTCCTGATCTGGAGAAGAGCCTGGACAAAGCCCGACCCACAGGCTTGCAGCTGAGATGCGAGGAGGCTTATTCCTTCCTGCGCCAATCAGCACCTCTCCTGGAGCAGAACGGCTTTGGTGTGCTGCTGCCTTCATGGTGGCAGCGTCCAGAGACAGGCCTGGGCATAAAGCTGCACCTGAAGGAATTCCCCAAGAAATCGGGCAAAGTAGGATCGGGATTCTTCGGCCTGGACTCTATAGTGGATTACGACTGGCAGCTTTCTTTGGGCGAAAATGTGCTCACAGAGGCGGAGTTCGCCGAGTTAGCTCGCCTTAAGGTCCCGCTTATCCAGGTAAGGGGGCAATGGATGGAGCTGCGGCCTCAGGATATCGAGGTGGCGATCGAGTTCTTCCAAAAGAAAAGAGATCGAGAGATGACCTTGGCCGAAGCTCTGCGGCTGGGTCTTGGCCTAATTCCTGGATCGATCACCGGGCTTGATCTTGCTGGTGGAGTGCCTGATGCAAGATCATCGCTGCCCGTCATGGGCTTCCAGGCCGAAGGCAGGATCAGAGAGATTCTCACAGCTCTATCCGATCCAGGCGGCCATATGAAAACCATCCAGACTCCCGGGGATTTCTGTGGTACACTGAGGCCTTACCAGCTTCGTGGCGTCTCATGGCTGAGGTTCCTGAATGATCTCGGTCTGGGCGCCTGTCTGGCCGACGATATGGGCCTTGGAAAGACCATCGAGTTGATAGCCTTTCTCTTGAGCGAGAGAGAAGAATTGGGTGACGGAGGCTCAGACAAGACAAGATCCAATCCTGTGCTTCTTGTCTGCCCTATGTCAGTCGCTGGGAACTGGCAGAGGGAGATTGAGAGGTTCGCTCCAGATCTCAAAGTCCTGATGCACCACGGCATTGCCCGCCTATCTGGCCAGAGCTTCAGAGAAGAAGCGGAAAGGTCGGATGTGGTCGTGACCACCTATGCACTGGCCCAGAGGGACGAAGAAGAGCTCGCGTCCGTTTCTTGGAGCCACATTGTCCTGGACGAGGCCCAGAGCATCAAGAATCAGTCTGCTCGGCAGACTCAATCGATCAAGCGCCTCAAGGCCAGACATAAGATCGCCCTGACAGGGACGCCTGTGGAGAACAGGCTCTCGGAGCTATGGTCCATCATGGATTTCCTCAATCCCGGATACCTGGGATCATTTGACTCTTTTCGCAGGGATTTTGTGCTGCCCATCGAGAAATATAACAGCAAGAGCCGCTCCCAAGTTCTGCGATCGCTGATCCAGCCTTTCGTCCTGCGCCGGCTCAAGACAGATGCGACGGTCATAAAGGACCTGCCAGATAAGCTGGAGATGAATGTCAACTACAACCTGACTTCAGAGCAGGCGACTCTTTATGCTGCTGTGGTTGATGAGATGCTTGCAAGGATCGAGTCAGCAGAGGGCATGGAGCGGAGGGGCCTGATCTTGGCCACGCTGACCAAGCTCAAGCAGGTCTGCAATCATCCTGCGCTCTTCCTGCAGGATGGAAGCTCCCTGGAGGGCAGGTCAGGAAAGCTCTCGCGGCTCGAGGAGATGCTCGAGGAGGTCGTGGCGTCTGGCGAACGGGCGCTGGTTTTCACCCAATTCGCTGGCATGGGGGCAATGCTGCGGCATCGGTTGCAGGAGAAGCTAGGTGTCGAAGCTCTCTTCCTGCACGGGAAGACCACCAGGAGCCAGAGGGAGGAGATGATCCAGAGGTTCCAGGCAGGAAGGTCGCCCGTATTCATATTGTCTTTGAAGGCAGGCGGCTTCGGCCTAAATCTGACTGCAGCAAACCATGTCTTTCACTTCGATCGATGGTGGAATCCTGCGGTTGAGAACCAGGCCACTGATCGGGCCTTTCGCATAGGCCAGAGGAAGAATGTCTTCGTGCACAAATTCGTCTGTCTGGGCACTTTAGAGGAGCGCATAGACCAGATGATTGAGCGGAAGAAGGCACTGGCCGAATCTGTGATAGGCACTGGCGAAGCCTGGCTCACAGAGCTCTCCAATGAAGCCCTCAAAGAGCTGCTATCCCTTGGAAGGGACTCTGTGAGCAATGGAGGCAACAGGCAATGAGCCCATACTGGAGCTACTACGAGCCTGCCAAGCCCAAGAAGGTCGAGAACGGCCTGAAAGCCAAGAGCAAGCGGGGCTGCATTGGCGAGACCTGGTGGTCCAAGCGGTGGGTCAGGACATTGGAGTCTTTTGACTTGGGCGCCAGGCTAACCCGTGGAAAGAACTATGCCCGCAAAGGTCAGGTCATATCTATCGACATCAATCCCGGAATAGTCCGGGCCAAGGTTCAAGGCACCAGTTCCAAGCCTTATGATGTGTTGATAAGATTAAAACCCCTATCCGAGCTTGAATGGGAGAAGGCTATTTCGGCCATGGCCTCTAAAGCGGTCTTTGCGGCTCGTCTGCTCTCTGGGGAGATGCCACAGAATATCGAGGAGGCATTCTCCAGTTCAGGCATCTCCCTATTTCCCAGGAAAGGCAATGATCTTGTGACGGACTGCTCGTGCCCAGACTGGTCCAACCCCTGCAAGCACATTGCAGCCGTATATTATCTGTTGGCAGAGCAGTTTGACTGCGATCCTTTCCTGATATTCAAGCTGCGGGGTAGGACTAAAGAGCAGATCATCGAGACCCTGCGCAATATGCGTGTGTCAGGAGCGCAGCCAGAGCCTGATGGGATCCATATCATGGCTTCCAGTTCAGCTGAATCAGCCAAACCTCTGGAAGAATGCCTGGATAACTATTGGCAGAAGGGAAGAGAACTAGATCAGCTGGAGATAAACCCAGCTGCACCAGATGTGGAGAATGCGGTACTTAAAAGGCTGGGAGACGCACCATATTCTATCGGGGGTGTAAATATGGCCAAGTTGCTGTCAAAGGCGTATCTGATAGCAGGTCGAGAGGGACGAAGAAAGGCATTGGGCGAAACGGAGATAAAAACATAAGCCAGCTTTTTTACGATGCGACGCTGGAGCTTAAAATTCATTGGCTTCGCATTCGGCCAGAATATCCTAGAAAAACCCACATGACCCAATGTCACCCATGTGGATGAAAATGGATCTTTGCGAGAACCATTTTCATAACATAATGAC
>JAUCQD010000009.1 GCA_030372945.1 Methanothrix sp.
ACATCTGGCAGGTGAAGGACGCCGCCTGCAATTAGGAGGGATTCATGGAACTTAAAAGAGACTCAGGCCGTGAACTGCATATAATTTACTATTTATATTTCAAAGGACGTTACGCAATTTAATCTATGAGGTGGTATATTTATGGTCGGAGAAGGAGCAAATAGACCAAGAGATCTGATGCACTTGGGGCCAGTCGATTTGACTGATAAATCAGCCAATCCTGCGCCATTAGGTTTGATGGGATTTGGAATGACCACAGTTCTCCTGAATATGCATAACGCAGGCTGGTTCCCGTTGGACACTATGATACTGGCCATGGGTATCTTCTATGGCGGAATTGCCCAGATCATCGCAGGTATCATGGAATGGAAGAAAGGGAATACCTTCGGGACGACAGCCTTCACCTCTTACGGGTTGTTCTGGCTTACTCTGGTCTTCCTTTTATTGATGCCTAAATTTGGATGGTGGGCTGGGTCCACAGATCCCTCCATGATCGCCTATTTCTTCATGTGGGGGCTGTTTACATTCTATCTATTCTTAGGCACACTAAGAGTAAATCGAGCCCTTCAGGTGGTATTCCTCACACTGACTGTGCTATTCTGGCTTTTGGCCATCAGGGATTACACAGGCAGCGCGACTATCGGCGCGATTACCGGTTACGAAGGGATTATCTGCGGATTTAGCGCGATTTACGCAGCAGCTGCTCAGGTGTTGAATGAGGTTTACGGAAGAGTGGTATTACCCTTGGGCCCTGTCAAAAAATAGAACCTTATCAAAAATAAAACCTTGCCCAAGGAAAATATTTTTTTAAAGTAATATCATACGTGCGTGTACAGATGCTTGTTCCATAATGGTGATACGTATCAGTCCAGTCAACTAATTTGATTCAGATATAATGTGCCGTTCTCTGATCTGGTTGATATATTGATATTTTTTTGGGATTTTACTTTGCAAATCCACCTTCAAATTTCGAAGTGAATTACTTCGGAATGAAATTCTCAATGCCTTATACAGTAAAATTTATATATGATCGGCGATAACTTTAGATTTGGATCCGGGGTTATTCACGACTTTTAAAGTCATCCATCCCCTCAAGATGAAATAGACCCGGATCCTCCCATTGAGATTTATGAGGACTATGATCGAGATTGATACGAGAAAGCCCGTGGATGTTATCGATATCACAGCTCGTGTACAAGAGGCTCTGCAGGAGAGCGAGACGGAAAGCGGGATATGTTTGGTTTATACTCTCCATACCACAGCGGGACTGGCAGTTAATGAGGCAGATTCGGCTTTGATAAAGGACATTTCAAATCTTCTGGATCGAGTGGCACCTCAGGGGGCTGGATACTACCATGACCGCTCAGATGGCAATGCCCATGCCCACTTAAGGGCGACTTTGCTCGGAAATAGCATTGTCATCCCAGTAGAACAAAACAAGCTGATCCTGGGAACGTGGCAAAGAATTCTCTTCTTCGAGTTCGATGGTCCCAGGAGGCGAAGGATTTTCGTCAGGGCCATTCCAGGGTTTTGACCATTAATAAATTGGCCTCCCTGTGGTCTGAGTTAGCTCTCTGAAGGCGGCCATCAGGTCTCTGGTGATCGGTCCAGGCTTGCCTGACCCTATAATCCTGCCGTCAACCTTTGTGATGGGCGCAACTTCTGCTGCAGTGCCAGTGACGAAGACCTCATCTGCTGTATACAGATCGAACAGGCCCATATCCCGCTCTGCAAGATCATACCCTCTTGCCCTTGCCACCTCGATGACCGCTTCGCGAGTTATGCCCTTGAGGTTACTTATGGTGTGTGGCGTGTAGATTCTTTGATCTTTTATGACGAAGATATTGTCGCCACTTCCCTCAGAGATCCTCCCCTGGGGATCCAAGATTATGGCTTCGTTGCCTCCCTTGATGTTAGCCTCGATCTTGGCCAGAATGTTGTTCAGATAGTTGAGGCTCTTGATGTTTGGAGGCAGGGCATCTGGCGAGTTGCGGCGGACAGCGACGCTGACTGCCGTCAGGCCGACCTCATAGAGGCTTCCGTACATTGCACCCCATTCGATGGCAATGATGATGACTGTGGCCAGCTTGCATTTGTTTGGGTCCAGGCCCATATCTCCAAAACCTCTGGTGACGATGGGACGGATGTAGGCATCCCGGAGGTTGTTCTTGCGCAGCGTTTCCAGGATGGCTTCTTCCATCTCCTCCCGGGTCATGGGAACACAAAGCATGATAGCCTGGGCTGAGTCAAAGAGCCTGTTGACATGGTCCTTCAGACGGAAGACGCGCCCTTCATAGGCCCTGATGCCTTCGAAGACTCCATCGCCGTAGAGAAACCCGTGGTCGAAGACCGAAACAGTTGCTTTTTCAGCTGGAACAAACTCCCCATTAATGTAAATTAGATTCATACTGCATCTCATCTTCGCACAATTGCCGAGAATAAATGCGTTTTGATCGTAAATGCCAGAACATAATCGATGGGTTTATTACCGAAGGAGAGAAGGAGTGTGGCTACTTTGTGGGGTTTGGAGCTTATGGCTAAACTTGGTTTCGTTGTTTCGGAGTTCAATAGAGATATCACTTATCAAATGGAGCTGCTGGGCAAAGAGCATGCCAGTTTCTTGGGCGCAGAGGTAGTTAGTGTCGTTTACGTTCCTGGTGTTTACGACATGCCACTTGCTGTAAAGAAGCTGCTACGTCGCGAGAACATCGATGCGGTGGTGACCATAGGATGCGTTATTCAGGGAGAGACTGCCCATGATGAGATCGTGGCTCAGCATGCTGCTCGCAAGCTGATGGATCTATCAATAGAGTTTGACAAGCCAGTAACTCTGGGAATCACAGGACCAAAGATGTCCCGGCCGGATGCACACAAACGCGTGGATTACGCCAAGCGGGCTGTCGAGGCTGCAGTCAAGCTGCTGCAGAGGCTGGGAGGCGACTAGCGCATGGTATCGGCACGAATGGCCTCAATCCATGAGTCAACGACCTTGAAGATCTCCGCCATGGCCAAGAAGCTCACAGCCAGCGGGCTGGACATAATCGACATGGGCGTGGGAGAGCCAGACTTCAATACCCCGAAGCACATCGTAGAGGCAGGATGCAACTCCATCAAGATGGGTGAGACGCATTACGCGCCAACTGCGGGCATACCTGAGTTGCGACAGGCGGTAGCAGAGAAGCTCTGCGATGAGAATCTGCTGGAGGTAACGGCAGATGATGTCGTAATAACTCCAGGAGCAAAGATGGCTGTCTTCGCTGCCATCCAGGCGCTCATGCAAGAAGGAGATAAATGCGCTTTTATTGGGCCATCCTGGGTGAGTTATGAACCATGTGTGGCCTTTGCCGGTGGCAGCGTGGTGTGGGGAAAGGTTGACAAACAGTTCATGCCAGTTGACCTCGCAGAGAGCATAAATTCAAAGACAAAGCTCGTTCTAGTCAACTCACCCTCCAATCCCACGGGCGCCGTGTTCGATCGCAGGGTCCTAGAGGAGATTCGCGATTTAGCATGCGATCATGATCTTTTCGTAATAGCTGATGAGATCTACGAGAAGATAATTTACGATCACGAGCACATCAGCATAGGTTCACTGCCAGGGATGGAGGACAGAACGGTGACCATTAACGGCTTTTCCAAGGCCTACGCCATGACGGGCTGGCGTCTGGGATACCTCACTGGGCCAAGGGAGACTATGAAGTGGGTAACAAGGCTTCTATCGCATTCGGTATCTCAGGCAACGACCTTCGTGCAGCGCGCTGGAGTGGCTGCTCTGCGCGGCCCTCAGGATGATGTAGCGGCCATGGTCGCGGAGTTCAGGTCTCGCCGAGACCTACTGGTCTCGGGCCTGAGGAGATTGGGAATACCATGTAATATGCCGGGCGGTGCATTTTATGTCTTCCCGGATGTGGCACAACTAGGCGGCGGGGATGCCTTTACGGAGAGGCTCCTAAAAGAAGCCCTCATTGCAGCCACACCAGGGTCTGCGTTCGGGCCAGGGGGCGTAGACTATGTCCGGTTCTCTTATGCCACATCACAGGACCGGATAAGAGAAGCGCTGGAACGGATCGAAAGGATGCTGGAGGGCTACAAAAAAGCATAAAAGAAGCCAATCACCTTAGTGATGCCTGAGTTCGCCCAATCAAAATGGCTTAGGCTTTGTGCCGCGTCCTGCTGCCATATCGAGGACTCCAGAACAGGAAGCTGAAGATCAAAGCATGCTGCGCATTTTACAGCGCGCATATCTACGACCTCTAGGGGTCATCAGCCTCTTTCTGTGCTCACGAATGCTGCCTGAAACAGCACCCTCACGGTCCAAGAGGAGCTTCGACGACATCCACGGTGGACGGTCTACCGAATTCCTTAGCCCTTAAGGCTCGGCCGTGATGCTTGCCCTCGCGTTCTCAGCCCAGTGACGCGGCAAACTTTATGTTTAATCATTATGATTATTTGTAGTTTGCGGTGGGACTCCACAGTGGGACTCTGCGGTAGGACTGCACACAGGTAAAGGCAGATATGATGCTGAAGGTCAGCTCAGGGGTTTTAACATCGATGGCAAAACGATCAATCCATATATTATCGCCGCCACCAATGCAACCTCTATCGCATACACACCAAGCTGGAATAGATCCATTTTTTCCACGACATGCTCTTCGGCCATACTATCCCCCAAACATAACCTGCTCGGCCAAAAAAATTTAGACGATATAATTGCGCGAGAAAAGTACTTAAAATTAATGATTCAAAGGCTCGTCATCACACGAGGCTCGTCCTCTCTCCCCTTCTGATGCCCATTGGGTTTGTTGATGAAATACGTGTATCCTTTCAGTGTCCTATTGAGTTGCGCCTCGATCTGCTCCAGCTCCTTCTTGCGAACGCATTCCTTCTCAGCCACGCAACGGTCCATGATCTCCCAGATGTAATCCTTGGTCTCGTAGTTGAAGAAGTCCAGGAGCTTGCGACAGGTGTCGCCCTCCACCTTCTGGCAGATATACCAGTCGCCAGCTTCTACCATGACGTGCACCTCGTGGGCGCAGCCGAGTAAGTTGTGAAAATCCCCCAGAGTGTCTTGATATGCTCCAAGAAGGAAGATGCCCAGGTAGTAGTCCTCATTCTCCATCAGAGTGTGCATATCCAGATACTCCAGGCCCTCGCTGTCGCCTGCATAACGCTTGATCTCCCCATCAGAATCGCAGGTGATGTCAACGATCCTCCCACGCTCGCAAGGCATCTCGTTTAAGCGGTGAAGCGGGATGGTGGGAAAGATCTGCTCCACACCCCACATGTCGGGCACTGACTGAAAGAGCGAGAAGTTGCCGATGTACTTCTGGCTCACCAGCTTCTTCAGCTCCTGAAACTCGTCGGACTCGTCGCCTGCCTGCTTGGCGAGGAAGGCGGCCTTCTTGCAGACCATCCAGAAAAGCGTCTCGCCCTTCGCTCTCTCCTCGAGGCCAATATTGCCCAGGTTGAATGAGTCGTAAAGCTCATCCCTGTACTGTAGAGCATCATGATAGTGTTCTTTGTAATTGTCGATGTTGATCTCCTTGAAGGCGCTGCATAGATCTTCAATCTGTATCGGGTCCTCATCATTCGGGGTGCGCAGCAGCGAGTCCTTTGCATTTTTCTTCCCGATGATCTTGAAGATGAGCATGCTGTGGTAGGCTGCGATTGCCCTGCCGCTCTCTGAAACTATTGTCGGGCAGGGCACCTCCTCGTCCTCACAGATCTTTTGCACAGTATAAACTACGTCATTGGCGTACTCCTGCAATGTATAGTTGGCACTGGATGGCGTAGCTGTGTTGGAGCCGTTGTAATCCACTGAAAGGCCACCTCCAACGTTCAAGTACTCAATGTTAGCCATCTTGCGGGCTTTTGCATAAATGCGCGCTGCCTCGTTCATGGCGTTCTTGATAGTCCGAATATCTGTGATCTGCGAGCCTATATGGAAATGAATCATCTTCAGGCTGTCAATGAGCCCATTCTCTCGCAGTATCCTCATCAGCTCCAGCGCCTCGCTGGTTGATAAGCCAAACCTGGCAGACTCGCCGCCAGACTCCACCCAGCGCCCAGAGCCGCGAGCAAAGAGCTTTACCCTCATTCCAACTCTCGGCGTAATGCCCATCTGCCCAGCATACTTCAGGATATCGAAGATCTCCTCAAAAAGGTCGACGACAATCACTATATTATTAACATTATGAATACTTAGGGCCAGACGCAAATAATCTTCATCCTTGTAGCCGTTGCAGATGAGCAGCGCTTCCCTGGGGAGGCCAAGGGAGAGTGCTGCCAGGAGTTCTGCTTTTGTCCCGACCTCAAGTCCAATCCTGTACTTGGCACCGTACTTGATGATGTACTCGATGACCTCTTTTCTCTGGTTGACCTTCATGGGAAAGATGGGCTGATAGGTGCCTTTGTAGGAGAAATCATCTATCGCACCTAAAAAAGCTCCGGTGATCTCATTGATTCTGTCCTCCAAGATCTGTGGGAAGCGCAGGAGGACTGGAAACTCCAGATCTTTGGATTTTTCGATCTCCTCGATCAGGTCCATCACATCCACGGACTGGGTTTTGTCCTTGTTGGGAAGTATTATGATGTTTCCTTTATCATTGACTAAGAAATAGCCATTGCCCCAGTTCTCTATTCCGTAGAGCTCCAAAGAATCCGCAGCTTTCCACATGATCGTATCGAACTTTGCTTTAGAGAGCTTTTTGGTATATAAGCTTCATGCAGGGCCCACGAGAATGGATAATCTTTAAACGTCTCCAGGCTGTTCTGGGAATTGCTTGGAGTGGATTGCATGGATCACGGTCATGGCTTCATCTGTAATGGCGAAAAGATAAGGACAACAATCCCCATGGTTGACAGAGATGTGGCAGGTCTCGTAAAAGACATGGGAAAGATGGGCTTCCAGGGAGGCCAGCTCGGGACATCCCTGCGTGTCTGGGAGCGCATGCTGGATGAGGATGTGACAATATTCCTCGGCCTGGCCGGAGCGATGGTCCCGGCAGGCCTTGGTGAGTTCATCGCTTACCTCCTGCGAGAGAGAAAGGTTGACTGTCTTGTGAGCACAGGGGCAAATTTGTTTCACGACCTGTGCGAAGGCCTGGGGATCGTGCATTATCGAGGCAGTGCATGCGCAGATGACGCCTACCTCAATGAATGTAAGATCGACAGGATTTACGATGTCTTCGTCTCTGAGATAGAGCTGCACAGAGCCGATAACCATATATCCAATTTTGTGAAGGGCCTAGATCCTGCTCGACGCTACTCCTCACGCGAGCTGATGGACATGGTAGGCAAGGACCTGCCAGAGACGACCATCTTGGGTGCAGCTCACAGGTCAGGCGTTCCCATCTTCGTGCCAGCCTTGGGAGATAGCTCATGGGGGATCGGCATGGTCATAGCCCTGCGCGAAGGCTGCAGGGTTATGGTAGACCAGATTAAGGATGTGGATGAGATCACAAGGATCGTGGAGAGGTCCTCCAAGACAGGCGTGATCTACATCGGCGGTGGAGTCCCTAAGAACTTCATTCAGCAAACCGAGGTGATAGCAGAGCTCATAGGCGACTACTCAGGGGGCCACAGTTACGCCCTTCAGTACACCACAGATGCGCCGCACTGGGGTGGCCTCTCAGGCTGCACCTTCGAGGAGGCAGTATCGTGGGGAAAGGTGAAGAAAGAGGCGAGCAAGGTGCAGGTCTTCTCCGACGCCACAATCACAGTGCCTCTAGTGGTGCAGGCGCTGCGGGCATCTGGCAAAAGGCGAAAGAGCGTGCCTGTTTTCGACTGGACGGAAGGCGGGCTGGAGCTGAGGTACGAGAAGAGATAGAGTGCGGGCAGTGCGCCGGGCCTGACAGCATTTTTTTGAGAATGGACCTGTCAGCAACTCAAGGAGACGGCACCTTAGCAAAGCAATCCGCAGCATGATCTCGTAGAAACTTTTAAGTATTCTTTTTCTATGCTACCCTCGATGGACCTCGCCGCTGCAGTGAATTTGACAGACCCCCAGATCCTGGCGGATCAGATTCAGTACAGCGTGGATTCCATGACTGGGAAGCATGTAGACCTTGTCTCTTTGCAGATCCTCGCAGATACCGTGCACAGTATAGATGTTCCATCAATAATAATAAATCTGATAATTATTATTTTAATAGTATTACTTACCCGTGCAGCAGTTCGCATTGTGGACCGTATGCTTCTGAACTATATCCCGAAGGTGGTAGGCAAGGTCGAGGTAAAGATGGATGAGACAATGCAGCTCATGATCCGGAGGATTGTCTCGGCAGCCATTTACATCGTCGGCCTGATGCTCGTCATACTCCAGATACCTCAGTTGCACAGCCTTGCCACTGCCATGCTCGCAGGTGCCGGAATCGCGGGCCTGGCCATCGGCTACGCAGCCAAAGACTCTCTCTCCAACTTCACCTCTGGAATATTCATAGCAATATTTCAGCCCTTCCGTGTGGGCGATCTTGTGGACTTCAAAGGAGACCACGGTCAGATAGAGGATTTGACATTGAGACACACCATAATTCGCACCACTGACAACCGCAGGATCATCGTTCCAAATAGCATAATGAGCACAGAGCCCATAATCAACTGGTCGATAAAGGAGCCTGAGATAACCTGGAGTGTAGACTTCGATCTTGAGAAAGCTTCAGATATAGATCGAGCAAGGGAGATAATTTTGGAGAAGGCCCGCAGCCATCCCATGGTGCTAAAGGACAGGCCCATTAGCGTTCTCCTTGTGGATTCGAAATATTCGCAGCTGACGCTCAGGCTGGAGGCTGCCGTTCCTGCAAGGAATGTAGCCAAAAAGATAGGCTGTGATATCCGAGAGGCTGTGATGAAGGAGTTCGAATTACAGGGCATACATCCTTCAGGTTGATTGTTTGGGCAGTCCTGCAAGCCTTCCGGCGATGATGGTCCGAAGAGGCTCGATCTGCCTATGCTTTGCGCTTATGGGCGCAACCCGATCGATCCACTGCCTCCATGGAGGGAGCATGCCTAAACGCTCGCAGATCAGGTCAAGCGCATTATCCAGGTCAAGCTTGGCGATGCGGTCCACCTTATTTGCTGCCAGGACGACATCCAGGCCCATATCGCACAGGAACTCCCATAGCTCGATCTCAAAAGGCACCTCGCCACGCCCTTCCCAGCGATCAGCGATCTCAAGAAAAGAGGCCGCATCGATCACTTGCACTGCCAGCAAAATATCCCTTGAGTGTCTCTCGAGGTATTCCACAATGAGGTCCTTCGTCTTCTCCTGATCGACATTGGATGCTTTGAACATGAACCCGTAACCAGGCATGTCCACGTAATAGACACCTCCAACCAAGGCTTTGAATGGGCGTTGGGTAATTCCGGGGCGTCTTCCGACCACTACCTTCTTTCCCGTCAGCCCCCAAAAGAGGGTGGACTTGCCAACGTTGGACCTGCCGACCAGGACGATCTCCTTGGACATAAAGTGACCTTCTACCAGATCAAGATGAATGACAAGCTTGAAAAGGATGTCTGTCTAAATTGAGCGGACGAAGCAGGATAACGAAAGCCTGAATGCCCATGCCCGAGACACCCAAAGACCCAAGGAAGATCGCAATCATGCTCCTCAAGGCCACGGCACTGCCCGACGAGCAGGTCTTCATCGAACTCGCCACACCAAAGTACACCTCAGTCGACTACTACCGCATGGCCTGCCACATGCTTTTCGAGTGTCAGAGGTGCGGCAAGTGCTGCACCACAGGCGATCCCATCAGGCTCAGGCCCGAGGATGCAGCAGCCTTGGCAAAGCATCTCAAAGTACCCCTCAACAGGGCCATCAAGAAGTATACCATACCCGATCCTGATAAGCCAGGGGCTTTGGACTTCAAGCACACCAAGCCATGCAAATTTTATGATGTCAGTTCGACCGGCTGCAAGATTTACACAGCGCGGCCCTGGTCCTGTCGCATCTTTCCATTTCTTGGAATTTATGGGTCAGAAGAACAAGTTATTGTAAACAAATCCTGCCCTGGCTCACTGAAGACGATGGAGACTCTGACCGCCGCCCTACAGGAAGTTCGGGCGAAGGTGGCTTTTGCCTCGCCGGGGCTCGATGAGGTAAGACGGAACAAGGAGCTGCTGAGGGCGGTACTGGAAAGCGTTTAGCTACAATTCTACCTTAAACACCTCTACCAGCGAATCCCTCGCTTTCTTCATCACCTCCATTGGGCAGGTCTTGTAGGCCTTCTGCAGGTGCTCCACGGCCCTGGGATCTTTGATCTCGCCCAGGCTCCAGGCCGCCCAGGCTCTGATCTCCTCGTCATCGGTCCCGAACATCACCTCTACGAGCGCCTCCAAAGCCTTGTTGTGGCCGATCTCCCCAAGGGTTGTGACTGCAGTGTAACGTACCTGCCAATCCTCATCCTTCAAGGCTTCAAGCGCCAGATCGCAGGCCCTCTCGCCTTTGATCTTCCCGAGGGATTTCAGGGCCTCTGTTCGCACTGCAGGCTCAGAGTCCTGCAAAGCGCGTGCCAGATATTGCAGGGCCTCATCGCAGTCAAACTCCCCCATGTATCCTGCAGCCCGGCGTCTTACCTCTACGTCCTCATCTTGCAGCAGGCTGCCAACCTCATCAAGCGATTCGCGGTGCCCGATCTTTGCGAGCCCAGTGATGGCCAGGCCGCGTATCTCAGGCTCGGCATAGCTCAAGAGCCCTCGCAGTTCTTCTGCTGCTTTAAGGCCCCGCAGCGCCACTGCCGCCCTGAGGCGCACGTCTTTGGAGCTGTCTCTTTTCATGGCCAAGGCCAGTGCTGGAGCCGCCTTTTGGCTGCCCAAGGCTTCCAGGGCTGCTGCACACCATTCGCGAACCACGTGGTCAGGGTCGTTGAGCATAGCCCTGGTCAGGGGCTCGATAGAGCGCGGGTTGCCGATCTTCCCCAGGATCCAGGCTGATTTGTACCTGAGGTCGGAGAACTCGCCCTCTTCAAGGGCTTTTGCCACGACATCGATGGCAGGCTCTCCAATGTTTACCAGCGCCCATGCAGCCTTCTGGCGTTCGAAGTAGTCATCGCTCTGGCCGAGCAGTTTGATCAGTTCGAGGGCCTTATCCATGCTGATTCATCAGCTCGCTCTCTTTTAAGCTTTGCTGAACGGATCTTTGCGGCCTGCGAAAAAGGATCAAATATTACCGCTGGCTAAAGCAGAGAGGGACGAGTAAAAATGGGATACCTATTCGGACCTGTGCTCTCGCGGCGCCTGAGCCTCTCGATGGGCGTGGACCTGCTCAAATACAAGACATGTAACCTGGACTGCATTTACTGCGAGCTGGGCAGAACTGCCTGTCTTACTTTGCGCCGGGGCCGTTTCGTGCCGCCTGATAAGGTCTTGGCAGAGATATTTGCGAGACGGGACGAGCCCTTTGACCATCTCACCTTCGCGGGATCTGGCGAGCCGACGCTGAGCTCGGATCTGGGCGATGTCGTGCGCAAAGCCCGAGAGATCGTCAGCTCGCCCGTGGCTGTGATCACGAACAGCACTCTCCTCACCAGCCCAAAGGTCAGGAGGGAGGTCGCCGAAGCTGATGTGGTCTTGCCCTCGCTCGACGCTGCGAGCGCCAAAGCATTTCGTGCCATAAACAGGCCCGCATCGGGCCTGGTGATCGAAGAGATAATTCAGGGCCTGAGGGATTTCAGGAAGGAGTTTTCCGGCGAGATCTGGCTGGAGGTCATGCTGGTGAAGGGTGTAAACGACCACGACGCAGAGATGATCGCAAAGGCTGCTGCATCCACAGACCCAGATCGCATTCAGCTCAATACTGTTGTGCGGCCTCCTGCAGAGCCTGTCGATCCCCTGGACCAGGAGGAGATGCAAAGGATGCTGGAGATCTTCCCAGGAGCCGAGCTGATTCCCGATTGGGACTGGAGCGTTCCTGCAAAGACCAAAGATCTGTTGAGGGAGCTTCTATCTCAAAGGGCCTGCACCCTTGAGGAGATCTCTGCGGCCCTGGAATTGTCGAGCAGCGATGCCATAAAATACTGCAAAATAATGGAGCACGATGGCCTGATCACAAGAAGACTGCACGACGGCAAGCTTTTTTTCCGTGCCGTGGGCTACAGCCCGATGTGAAGACGAGGGGCCTCGTGGCCCGGACGAACTCCTAAGGTTTGCACAGAAGGCCGCCATAAAGGTTAAGAACATCCAGAGCAGGTTCTAAAAGGGCCCGAGAAGTTAGCGATGAAGTGGAGGCCTTGCTCGCAGGGCGGTCCACTGACTCAGGCGACACAGGGATTTGCAATGCATCGCATACTGGTCACCAACGATGATGGAGTTTATGCAGCAGGCCTTCGGGCAGCAGCGAGAAGCGTGCATGGCCTGGGCGAGGTTGTGGTAGCAGCGCCCTCAGGCCAGAAGAGCGGAGTGGGAAGATCGGTATCCGTCTTTGAGCCTCTGCGATATGCGCAGATGAACCTGGACGGCTTTTGCGCATACGCAGTCACTGGAACGCCCGTCGACTCAGTGATCATCGGCATCTTCGCCATAATGGGGGGCAAGCTTCCAGATCTAGTTGTGTCGGGAATAAACGTGGGCGAGAACATCAGTACAGATACAGTCACTACGAGCGGAACAATCGGAGCTGCTCTTGAGGCCGCAAGCTACGGCATTCCGTCGATCGCTGCATCCATCCAGGCAGTTGATCAGGGCGATAAGTTCGACATGCATTTCGACGAGAAGCATAGCTATGATGTGGCAGTAAAGGTCCTTCGTCGCGTTGCCTCCAAGGTGCTGGAGCGTGGACTGCCAAAGGGCGTGGATCTTCTAAATCTCAATGTGCCAGTCACAGCCACGGAGGACACTGAGATTGTAGTCACCAGGCTGGCTCGCAAGATCTTCAAGACATCGGTTCAGGAACGCTTCGATCCGCGGGGCAGGCCTTACTACTGGATCGACGGCGAGCTTATCTGCTGCGACGCAGAAGGCACCGATGTGCAGACAGTCTACCAAGAGAAAAAGATCTCGATTACGCCACTGACTTTGGATGCTACTGCAAGGATTGATCTGTCGGATATTGAAGATCTATTTTGATCCTCAACACATCATCATTTGCAGCTCTGGGAATTCAGCCTTTGTGTATTTGTCTGTCGTCAAATCACGCCCTTGGTGCTCGGGACTCCAAAGCCTTCTTTCGTTGCAGCCTGGCGAATTGCAAAGCCCAGGGCCTTGAATACGCTCTCTACTTTGTGGTGGTCGTTTTCGCCGGAAAACCTAACGTTCAGCGTCAGCCTTGCTCCCATGCAGAGCGCCTCCAGGAACGGCCTCAGAAGCTGAACCTCAAAGTCGCCTATCCTCTCGCTCGCAAGCTCACCCTTGAATACCAAATAGGGCCGTCCGCCGAAGTCCAAAGCTACATCTGCAAGAGCCTCGTCCATCGGAACAGATGAAGAGCCGTATCTCCGAATTCCGCTGCGATCCGCAAGGCTCCGATCCAGTGCTTGGCCTATGGCCTTTCCAAGGGCTTCGATCCTGTAAAAGCCAGCATCAGCTCTGGCTTCAAGGTCTAGCAAGCCGGTCCTCGTCATGGAGGCCAGCATGTGATCCAGAAATCCCGACCCAGAGCACACATCGGCAAGGCCCTGGCCATCCAGATTCAGACAGGCTCTGGCCTTGCAGCCTCTATATTCTGCTTTAGCTTCTCCTTTTCTCATGTCCTTTGCCCCCTGAGGGCCTCAAGGGTCCGGCGCACGCTGAGCTTTCCAGTATAAATTGCAGTGCCTGCAACTGCACCTGCAGCGCCTGCATCCCTCAGCGCCAGAACATCATCAATGGACGTGACCCCCCCGGCCGCGACGACTGGGATCTTCACAGCCTGCACGAGCGCGCGCGTGGGCTGGAGGTCTATGCCCTTTTGCTGGCCCTCTACATCGATGTTCGTGAAGAGTATGGAGCCTGCGCCCTTCTCCTCAAAGAGCCTGCCAAGTTCCACGGCTTTCCTGCCTAGGGTCTTTTGCCAGCCCTGAGTGGTCACATCGCCCTTCTTTACATCTAGAGCAACCATGATTTTTTCCGAGCCATGACGGTCGGCAAGCCTGGATACCATCTCAGGGTCCTTCAGGGCGGCAGTTCCCATGATCACCCTGTCAACGCCCAGACCGAGGATGCTGCTAACGTCCTCTTCCGTCCGAATGCCTCCTCCTACCTGAATGTATTGGTCAAGCCTCTTCACAATCTGGCCTAGGATTGGTGCATTAATCCTCTTTCCCAGGATTGCCCCGTCAAGGTCGATTACGTGCAGATGATCTGCGCCTTCTGCCGCCCAGCGTTCCGCCTGGGCCAGGGGATCGTCAAGGGCCACGACCTCCGTGCCCGGAACGCCTCCTACTAATTGCACGCATTTGCCTCCGCGAAGATCCACGGCAGGGAAGAAAGCAAAAGTCATGGCTCTCATGTTGACGCTTATGCTTTAAAGAACTTATTAGCCCATCTGCATAATATTTAACATAATATAAATTATCTGTAGGACCTACACAATAAAAATCATGTACAAAGCTATAAAATATAAGAGAGCATAAAGATAGCAAGGTGGACTAAATGAAAGAGGAAGTCTTCTTCGGCGAAGGGATGGCAAAGGCAAAGAAAGATTATCCTGATATCTACAATGCGGTAGTAGGCCTGAACGAGGCTGCTTATACAGGGAAAGTCTTGGACTACAAAACTCAAAAGTTGATCGCGCTGGGCATAAATGCTGCCAATTCCGATGATAGGGCCACAAAAAAGCAGATGATAAGTGCCATGAAGGAGTTCGGCATCACAAAGGATGAGATTGTGGATGTTCTGAGAGTAGTTCTATTAACATCTGGAATGCCGCCGTTCACTAAGGGCATGAAGATCCTGTATGAATTAATAGAGAAATAAGAGCAAGATAACTCTTTTTTATTTCCCTGATAAGACGAACTTCACGGCAAAAGGGCTCGTCAGTCGAGCCTCTTTGCCCTCTTGAAGGCGTCCTCCACAGCATCGCGGATGATATAGCCGCCCTTGTGAAGTATTGTGTCTCCAAGCTCTGTGTCTCTCTCCATGGAGGCAGTGCATGGGTATGCGTGGTGTGCTTCGGATATTCGCTCTCGAATGTCGGGCTGATCCGGCTCAAGGCCCAGCAGGCGCTTGGCCACAAACCAGGTAGATCCGCATGGTGCGCTGCGAATGACATTGGCTGCCACAATGTGGTCTTTGCCCTCCCGGCTCTTTTGTACGACCACATCGATGAGAGGCTCCCCGATGCCTGCAGCCTCAAGAAAAGCTGAGATGTTGGGCTTGGCTGGATCGGGGCGCATCGCGCAGAAGGGCTTGGCAAAGGCAGCCTCCATCCCAAGCTCAGCTGCCTTATCTTCGAGCTGTCTTCGCTGTCCCAGCGGCAGCTCTTTGGGTCTTTCCGAGCAGCCTATGATGCCCTTCACGCCCGCCTCTTTTAGTTTGGCAAGCATGCCAAAGAGGATGTCCGGATGGACATTGATGACCAGGGCAATGTCTGCCCGAGGTATGTCTTTTGGCAGCAGGGGCTCTACGTCATCGATGAAATCTCCCAAAGAATCCGGATCCGGCATCTCCACCAGTGCCACGATGTTCTCGGCAAAACCAGAGCGGACATTGCGGCACTGGGTGCAGGCCTCGCCGCATGATATGCAAAAGCCCGAGTAGTTGATGAGATTGCCTACAACACGCTGACCGAACTCGCCATTATAGAATACTATCAGTTTCAAGCCTTCACCACTCTAACAAGATGGAAATTGTGAAGCGTTCGAGTTGCAATGCAGATAATATTTGCGGGATCTCAGATCCCCTTTGGTTGCGCCAAGGTGCAATCTAAAACCAGCAATCATCATTGTTCAGGCTGCTGCTGGCTGATGCAGTGCACAGTCCCAAGGCCATGTACCATCTCCTTGCAGTTGATCCCCAGGACCTTCCTATCCAAGAAAGCCTCCTGAATGATCTTTTGCGCTGCTTTGTCGTTCTTGTGGCCGAACAATGGCACCAGGACCACATCGTTTCCGATGTAGAAGTTGGCATAGCTAGCTGGCAGTCGACGCTCCTTGCCCACGAACCCAGGCATTGGCAGCTTGATGACCTTCAGGGGATTTCCGTCTTGATCGGTCTCCTGGCAGAGAAGCTCGTAGTTCTCTTTCAGGACCTGATAGTTCTCATCTTCTGGATCGTCCTCAAATGCACAGAGCACCGTGTTGGGATTTACGAACCTCGCGATGTCGTCCACGTGGCCGTCTGTGTCGTCGCCTGCTATCCCCTTCTTCAGCCAGATGACCTTTCTGACGCCCAAATACTCCTTAAGATAAGCCTCGATCTCTTCTTTGCTCAAAGAGGGATTTCTGTTCTTGTTCAAGAGGCACTGCTCAGTGGTCAGCACCGTTCCGCAGCCGTTCACATCGATTGAACCGCCTTCAAGCACTATGCCTGGCATGAAGCAATCCAGCAACAGATCATCGTTCATGAGGCAGGGAATCCTGCTGTCTGCCATCAGTTCCGGATACTTCTCGCCCCAGGCATTGAATATCCAATTGACCATTGCGAGCCTGCCCAAACCCTTCTTCCGTTCCCGATTGAGCACGAATGTGGGCCCATAGTCCCTGAACCAGACGTCGGCATAGCTCATCTGGTGAAACTTGACTTTTTGAAGGTCTATCGCGGCAGCTCTCAGCATCTCAACCACCTGGCCGAGCATCAGCTCGTCCTTCACCAGCAGGTTCACAATTTCACTCCTGTGGATGGCTTTGATTATGTCAACGTAAGCCATCTCCACCTTCTCGATCTCTGGGAAGCTGTCCAGGTCGTAAGGCCAGGAGAGCCAAATGGCCTCATGCCTCTCCCACTCGGCAGGCATGTGATAGCCCAATTGGCGCGGTGTGTCCTCGAGCAATAGGCCCTTTCCTGTTGTCTTTTTGCCTGAGCCCAACCCCCTCGTCCCCCTCTCCTGCACCATCTCGATCAGGGGCCAGTAGGTGTCTGGACGTCGGTTGCAAAAGAAGCCCCAGCCCTCTCGCACGACCTCGTTCTGGGCCAGATCGAGCTCTGCCACGAGAACCTCTTCCTCTGTATCGCTTGCTTTGGCCAGAACCTTGCCAAAGGAATCGCATACAAAAGAGCTTCCCCAAAAATTTTGGCCATCCTCCAGTCCAACGCGGTTGACAGCGGCAACGCACACACTGTTTGTGATTGCATGGCTGCGCTGGACAGTCTCCCAGGCATCATGCCAGTCGCCCTCCTCTGGATTCTCCTCGCCTACAATCCAGCCGATGGCCGTGGGATAGAATATTATCTGCGCCCCTCGCAAAGCGACCACGCGGGCGGCTTCAGGGAACCACTGGTCGTAGCAGATGAGCACTGCGAACCTGCCATAGCGGGTATCGTAAACCTGGAACTCCTCGCCTGCTGCAAAATAGCTCTTCTCATAAAACATGGGGTCGTTAGGGATGTGAACCTTGCGGTAGGTCTTTTGCAAGCTTCCGTCTGCATCGATGACTGCAACTGAATTGTAGTAACCTGTCTCGTCCTTCTCGAAGACAGGCACAATTATCACAACCGCATGTTTTTTTGCCAGTTCTGAGAAGACTGCCGTCGACTCTCCGGGAATTGTCTCTGCGAGGCCGAACACATCCTTCATCTCCCACTGCGGGAAGTAGCGCATTCTATAAAGTTCCTGAAGGCAGATGATCTTGGCCCCTCTGGCAATGGCCTGCTCCACTTTTGAAACAGTATTTCTAAGGTTTTGATTGATGTCCTCTGAAACAGAGGTCTGAATCAAGCCCACGGTTACCCTGTGCTCATGCATGCTTTTTCCTAACCAAAGATTATGATCGCTGCTTGCTTAACTAGATAGCGGAATTTTCAGGTCAGAGAGCCTCACCAAAGGAATATCCAGTACACTAGCACATTGAGGAGAGTCAACGGCACGCCAACCCTGGCAAACTCCAGGAAAGTGAGGGTCTCGCCGCTGCGCTCCGCGTTCTGAATTATTATGACGTTGCTTGCTGCGCCCAAGATGAAGAGATTACCAGCTATGGTGCTTCCCGCGGCAAGTGCCATCAGGTCCCTGGCAGAAGGATGGACCAGCATGGGCTGGCAGAGAGCCACGAAAGGCACATTCGAGATGATCTGGCTTAAAAGAACGCTCAGTGCCAGGATGGTTGAGACTGACGCTAAATCTGCCTGGGATTTTGCCATAAATGCCTGAAAGACTCCAGATCTCCATACGCTCTCCATAAGGATGAACATGCTGGCGAAGAATATCAGAGTGCACCAGTCGATCTTCTTGATGATCTCCCACCTTCTCGGGCTGAACAGAAGTATGGGCAGAGCAGAAACTAAGGCGATGTATGTCAGGCCAACATCCTCCTCGACCCCAAAAAGTACTGA
>JAUCQD010000010.1 GCA_030372945.1 Methanothrix sp.
ACTACTACTGGTATCCGACCTACAGATACACCTATTACCCGACCTACTACTACACCACTCCCGTCTACACCACCTACTACTATGATCCAGTGGTGTACGATCCCTGGTGGGCTGTCAATGTCTATGGTGTAGGTGGCACAACCTACTACTATTCCAGCGGCTGGTCCTGGGCTACTTACCATGGAAGTTTATTCTTCTAAATAAAAAAACAAAGTAAAAAACAAAGAAGAAAAAACAAAGAAAGCAGCAAAGAGGCAGGCGGCCAGAACAGGGGGTGATCTGGCTGCCTGCACAACACTGGCTTAAATCATAAGAGATCTGCCGGTCATTGCCTCCGGCTGTTTTATTTTGAGTAGCTGCAATGCTGTGGGTGCCACGTCGGCCAGAATGCCGTCATTCCGCAGCCTGTGATCTATGCCATCGTTTATGATGAGCGTGAATGGAACTGGGTTTGTTGTATGAGCCGTATGAGGCTGCCCTGTGGTCTCGTCCACCATCTTCTCGGCATTTCCGTGATCTGCTGTGAGCAGCACTGCGCCGCCTGCGTCCAGGATCTTGTCCACGACAAATCCAACGCATGCATCCACAGTCTCCACAGCTTTTACAGCTGCATCATAGATGCCTGTGTGGCCCACCATATCAGGATTGGCGAAGTTGAGGATGATCAGATCATATTTCGCAGAGTCGATGCGCTTCAGCACTTCATCCTTCACCTCATAGGCGCTCATCTCCGGCTTGAGGTCGTAGGTTGCCACCTTTGGGGATGGGATGAGGACGCGATCCTCACCGGGGTTTGGCTGCTCCTTGCCACCGTTGAAGAAATATGTGACATGGGCGTATTTTTCCGTCTCGGCGATCCTGAGCTGGCGCAGGCCTGCACTGCTGATCACCTGGCCTAGGGTGTCGTCGAGGTTCTGGGCTGGATAGGCAACGGGCGCTTTCAAGGTGGCATCGTACTGTGTCATACAGGTGTAGTGCACCCGGATAGGCCTGGTAGGAAACTGCATGAAATCCTTGTCCACAAATGCCCTGCTGATCTCGCGAGCCCTGTCGGGCCGGAAGTTGAAGAAGATTATGCTGTCGTTATCCTCAACAAGGCCGTCGGCATCGATTAGCGTGGGCTTCAGGAACTCATCGCTCTCGCCACGCTCGTAGCTATCCGCCACTGCCCTCTCAGCCGTTTCAGCTTTCTGGCCCAGGCCTTCTGTCAGGCAACGATAGGCACTCTCCACCCTCTCCCATCGCTTGTCCCTGTCCATGATGTAGTAGCGGCCCGAGACCGTTGCCACCTTGCCCACGCCAAAGTGCTGGAATTTCTCCTCAAGCTCCCGAAAATAGGTTGAGGCGCTTTTGGGAGGCACATCCCTGCCGTCCAGAATTGCATGAACATAGACTCTTTGAAGGCCCATCTTCTTGGCCATCTCCAGCAGGGCGAAGAGGTGAGATATGTGGCTGTGCACTCCTCCATCTGAGAGCAATCCGATCAAGTGCAATTTACTGTCTCTGGCAGCCTCCATGGCTTCTTGCAGGACAGGGTTCCTGAAAATCGCGCCAGTCTCTACCTCCATGCTGATCCTGGTGTAGTCCTGGTAGACTACCCTCCCTCCACCAAGGTTGAGATGGCCCACCTCAGAGTTGCCCATCTGGCCTCGAGGCAGGCCAACGGCCAGGCCAGATGCGCCGAGGGTAGTAGTAGCATAATTCTTCCAGAATCTATCCAGGTTAGGCTTGCGTGCCCCGGCGACGGCATTGCCATTCTCCTGCGAGCTTATGCCGAAGCCGTCCATGATTATGATAGCTAAAGGCCTCATCTCAAGGAAGCCATCAGTTCAGCGGATATATTAGGTCTCTGATTCTTTGAAGCCCCTCTCTCCAATGAGTGGGACGAAGGCCACCCCCATCTTCTGCTCCACAACAAATCCGTTTTTCCTCGTCACCAGGACGAGCTCCTGGTAGCCGCGGCCCACTGGAAGGACCATCTTTCCCTCGATCTTCAGCTGCTGCTTGAGAGGCTCTGGCACATCTGGAGCCGACGCTGCCACGCTTATGCGATCATAGGGGCCATGCTCTGGCAGTCCTATGCTGCCATCGCCCTGGATCATAGTTACATTCTTTATGCCTGCCAGCTCCAGGTTTGATCTCGCCTGGGCAGCAAGGCCTGGTATTCGCTCAACGGAATAAACGTGCCCCTGCGGACCTATGAGATCTGCCATCACAGCTGCATGATAGCCGCTGCCTCCACCCACCTCCAGAACGGTCATACCCTCCTGAAGATCGAGAAGATTGCACATGATGGCGACCATATGCGGTGCTGATATTGTCTGGCCGTAGCCTATGGGCAGTGGGGTATCCTCGTAAGCCCTGGACCTGAGATCGTCAGGCACGAACAGCTCTCTGGGAACGCGAGACATCGCCAGAATAACGCGGCCTGAGACAAAGCCGCGCATGCCTTCAAGCAACTCTTTTTTATTCAAATCTCACGACCCCATACCCGAAGAATATCCTTTGCCTTGGCGAGATCTGCAAAGCCCTCACCGCGAAGTTTGATCTTGACCACCTTGAACACAAAATGCTCAATCTCGCGTACCTCGCCAACCTCTATGAGCTCGTCCCCGGGAACTGTGATCTTGAAGGAATTGGTCCGGCCGTTCCTGTACAAGGAGAGCTTGAGCGGCACCTCATCGGTCTCCCTGGCCCAGACGCTCTTAACGGTCTCAGCCTGAGCACTTTCGACCCTGCGGTCAGTCTCAAGCGATGTGATCTCCGTCATTACCACGTCGCGTGAGCCATCATCGACCAGCAGCTCGTCGCCAACATGCAGAACCTCTCGAGCAGGAATATTTATGAAATACGGTTGCGATAGGCCATCTTTGTTGACGATCACCTTCAGCGTGGTAAGCCTCTCCCTCTCCTTCTGGACGGGATGAACCAGCCCGCATTCTTCGCACCGCACCAGGTTCTCCTGCCCGGATTTAATGAGGAGATGATCTGTATCCTCACCACATGATGGGCAGAAGAATTGATCAGCGATCATGGCATAATATTTCCTATGGCGAAGTATTAAAAGTCGTCCAGTGTGACTATGCCCTTGTTTTGAACCATCCTCAACCCTGCTGCTCTCTGGTCCCTCCTGGGCATTCGCGTGTGATACGACTTTGTGCTCTTGTGGCAGGGACGGTACTGGCTGTCGTAATATGCCTGCCAGATGTCTTTCACATCCCGGCCTTCCTCGGAACAATTAAAAAAAGATTTCAATTCCTCCAGGGTCTCTGCCATCTTTGCCCCTCGCTTTCTCAGTGTTTTGCCGCCATAATTAAAAGAGATCCAGCTTTCGTGCCCGTTTCCCAGCACTACAATCGTCTGCGGGTTTCTTCTGGCAAAAAAGTCGCAGATGATCTCTCCGATCCTGTGCCTTGGCTTCAGGTATCCATAAAGGACGCAAGACCCCAGGGGACAGAGCCTCACAAATGCCTCCATCCTGTAAACCTCTGTCCGTACTTGCCTGACCATCTTTCTTATTTGCATTACTTCTGCATCTATTGAGAACTCCAGTTCTTCGGCTGAGATGTCTTTTGCCCAAAAGAGCAACCTCTCACTGCAATCCTCATGGGCCGACAGGTAGTAGAGGAAGTCCTCTGGAATTCTCATGCCGACCACATCTGCAAAGTTGCATCTCTCCAGCCGCCGATCTTCAGGAAGGGAGCAGCCCTCTTAATCCGCACACCTAATGATGCCAGATCTGCCTTTCGGGAGATCTTCTGTCTCTTTCTAAGAGCAATTATTCTCTTGGCGCTTCTGGGCCCGATACCTGGAACCATGAGCAGCTCGCGATAAGGTGCAGTGTTAGGATCTACTGGCAAGTCCACAAGCTCACGAGCAATGCTCATCTTTGGATCCACATTCGGGAGAAGGCCATTCTCATCGAACGCATGCCAGATCTCCTGAGGATGGAGATGATAAACCCTGAAGAGCCAGTCCATCTGGTAGAGCCTGACCTCACGCCACTTAGGTTGGGGCACGCGGTTCTGAAATGCTGTGCCGTCCTGTGGAGAGAAGGCGCTGTAGTAGACGCGCCGAACGCCCATCTCCTTGTACTCATAAATGACCCTCTTGAAGATCTCCTCATCGCACTCATTGCTTGCGCCCACAACGAGCTGAGTGGTCTGGCCAGCCGGGAGGATCTCACTGGTCGCAAGATCGCGAATATATCGCTGCCTTTGCAATATATCGCTCTCGTAGTTCTTTGTGCTGCTCATCTCGCTCATATGGGAAGCAGATGCAGCCTCCAGGTTTATGCTGACCCTGTCTGCCAGCTCCATTGCCTCCTGGATGTGAGAGCGCGAGGCACCGGGCAGGACCTTGAGGTGGATGTATCCCTGGAAACCGTGTTTTTGGCGCAGCATCTGGGCAGTCTCCAGCATCCTCTCCATGATGTGATCTTCATTTTGGCCCGAGCCTGAGCTGAGGAAGAGGCCCTCGATGTAGTTCGCCCGGTACATGGAGAGGGTTATGCCAGCAAGCTCTTGCGGCGTGTATGAGAAGGTAGCAGTCCTGCGGCTGCAGCTGGCGGCATTTGTGCAGTAGTTGCACTGGTGGCTGCAGTAGTTGGTATAGAGTGTTTTGAAGAGGCTGACACACCGTCCATCATGCGAAAAGGAATGACAGATCCCAGGCAGGTTCGGGCTGCGAGGCGAATGGGTAGATGCGCAGACGTCGTACCTTGTCCCCTTTCCCAGAGAGCTGAGCTTCTCTGGGTCGACATCTACGGCAGGTCCGAGCGAGTCAAACCTGCTCTCCTGGGCCAGGCGGGCGATCTTTTCCAGGGTGACCATTCGCAAGACATTCGACCCCTCAAAATATAATCCTTTAGAATGCGGGACGAAAGTATTTAGCCAAGAGCGAAATACAAAATGAGCTGTCTATGGATATCTTCAAGATGCCTCGCATGGAGAAAGCTGAGTTTGATCGGCTTGTTGAGGAGCAGTACATCTGTCGAATCGCCTTTAAGGGGGAGAAGCATCCTTACATCGCGCCATTCCTCTACGTTTTCGATGGCAAATTTATGTATTTCTTATCGACGAAATATGGACGGAAGGTGCAGTACTTTAGGGACAACCCAAGAGTTTGCGTAGAGATAGAGCATTACTCTCCAGATCTTTCCGCTTTCAGCTTCGTGGCGCTTCCCGGACGTCTGATAGAGGTCGATGATGCGGATCGAAAATGGGCTGTGCGTGAGATGTTTGTCCGCCTGATAAAAGGCAAAGCCCTCTCTCCAAATGTGCTCTCGGCCTTAGGTCACTTTCCACATGAGCCAGTCGAGGTCTTGCTGGAAGCGGAGAAGAGCTCCGTCTGGCAGCTGGTCGGAGTCAAGGTCGAGGAGATCCTGGGGCTGAAGAGCCACGCACCATAGCTCTGCTGCCTTTTGGCCTGAGATACCAAAATAATTTATACTTAAGAACTCCTAACTATAGCTAAAGATTTAAAGTTAGAGGTCAATATATGAAAGCCTTCCTTTCTTTGGCCTTGTTGTTTGTTTCAACGACTGTCTGTACTGCCAGTCTGAGCCAGTTTGCCGGCGACTGGACCAATGTCGACACAAACACAGGGGGAATAACTACAATGAATATCGGCATCTCTGGCAGCTCAGCCAGTGTGCATGCCTGGGGCAAATGCCATCCTACAGATTGCGACTGGGGTACGGTCTCCGCTTACGTATTCGGTCCAGATGTATCCTCAGATCCCATAAGTCAGGCCCAAGCACTGATGGCAGTCTTTGATGCCGGATTCTCAGAGACCACTCTTTTCATAAAACCATATGGAAGCCAGCTCTCTGTACAGTCATACACCCGCTTTAAGGACAATAGCGGCCGCACCAACTATGCATCAAGCTATGTATTCGGAAAGAGTCCTTCAACCTCAACAGCCACCGGCCTGATATCCAGTGTCAAACCGCTGAGGCAACTGAACAGACTGCAGACCATTCCATTAGCGGGAAACAACCAGTGAATTAAGGAGGTCAAAGTATGAGATTAATGTACTCCTCGCTGACAGCAGTCCTTCTTGTGATATTGATTGCCTGCAGCAGCACGGCCAGCATCGATCAGTTTGGCGGTTCATGGACCAATGTGGATCCCAATACAGGAGGCATCACCAGGTTGGATATTGCAGCCAGTGGCTCTCTGGTCAAGGTGCATGCCTGGGGCAGGTGTCACCCAACGGACTGTGACTGGGGGACTGTGCAGGCTCAACCCTTCGCTGCAAGTGCCTCTTCAGACATTGCAAGCGCTGACACCCTGATCGCAGTCTTCGATTCAGGGTTCTCTGAGACCACACTGGTGATAAAGCCCGCTGGAAATAGGCTTAATGTAAACTCTTACGATCGCTTCAAGGATAATAGTGGACGAAGCAACTATATGGCCAGCTATACCTTCCAGAAGGCAGCTTCTGCGGGTGGCGCTGAAAGCACTCCTGCTCCGATGGATCTGACAGGTGTCTGGAACTGCGATGATGGTGGCAAATACTATGTTCGCCAGCTTGGATCGGCCATCTGGTGGTATGGCGAGAATGATGCCAAGAATCCGAGCTGGTCCAACGTCCTGCGCGGCACAATCGGTGGAAATGTGATAAATGCTGAATGGAGCGATGTTCCCAAGGGGAGCGTTATGTCAAATGGAAAACTGGTGCTTCAAATCGTCTCCAACAAAAAAATGATGGCAACATCCAAGACGGGAGGATTCGGCGGATCGGTCTGGACGAGATAGTGGCCTTTCAAGCAGCAAAGTCCTTCTTCAGACTTTTTTTGCCAGCTCGCCTGCGAACTTCAGGTAATCGCAAACTGGACTGCCAAGCGAAACAATGCTGCCCTGGATATTGCCTTCTGTTATTTCCAGCATTGCTGCAGATGGCGCTGACATCCTGGGCTGAGTTGGACTGCCAGGGCAGATGAGCAGGCGCTCGCCCTTCTCAACCACTGGCCGATGGATATGCCCGAAGACAAGCACCCTCGCGTCCATCTCTCTGGCCATCATCTCTGCGCCCACCAGATCTGAGCCGTGAAAGGCCGTGTGCACCAGGCCGATCCTGATGCCATCCACATCGATCACCCTCCTCTCGGGCAATTGCTTCTTTAGCACTGGAAGATCACAGTTGCCCCTGACTGCCTCCAGCTTTCCCAGTTCTTCCAGAGCAGAGTAGACCTTGCATGAGACAAAGTCGCCTGCATGCAGGATCATGTCAGCTTCTCTGGCCAGCCTGACGACTGCTACAGGCAGCTCCTCGCCTTCAAGATGAGTGTCGGAAAGAGCGAGAATCCTCGTCATACATGCATCCGTCTCATGCCAGCTTCCACGATCCCCAGGAATTCCGCACCTACCGCCACGACGCTGTTCGTGAAAATCGATGAGTTGATCTCAAAGATGGGATATCTGAACTTCGTGAAGTCGGACATCAGCCATGTCGTGCTGCTGGTGTCGCCGCTGAATACATCTGCATATTCAGGCTTCACAGGAACTATGGCGATATCATCCGTTCTCCCGTGCTTCCTTAGCAGAGATACGAGTCGAGACGAGCGGTTCGCGGTTATTGGCATGACATCTGCACCCCTGCTCAAGGCGGTTACAGTTCCCTCCATGGCCTCGTAGGTATTGCCAATTCCGGTTATCGGGACGTAGACATCGCCTATCTGAAAGCTTGGAGTATTGAAGTCCCTCTCCCAGTAGCTGATCTTATTTAAGTGTGTCAGTCTCATCTCGAAGGCGCGAGCGACAAGGCCGGACCTTCCCACTCCGCCGACCACATATCTTCCGCTGCGTGGCAAAAGCCTTTTAAACCAGTGCTCCAGGTGTCCTGGTTCCATCTCGGAGATGAGACGAGCATTCTCCTCAAAGTCCTTCATAGTGGAGCGATACTCCGGACAGGATGGCTCGCATATGCCCTTGAGCCTGGACTGGATGTCTGCGAATAAGGCGTTTAAAAACGCCAGGACCTCCAGTTCGAACTCAGTTCCAAGGGGCGAGAGCCTGGACCTCATATCCTTATTCGTCGCATGTTTTGTCCTGGCCTTGATGACAAGGGTTGAGCCTCGCTCATACTCGGAGACCATCTTGTATGCCGTTCCATTCTCATTGGCTGTTATCAGTTTGATCTCGCCGCCACGTGTGATGAAATCGTCGATATACTTGTTTACAGCCAGAGTCTCCCCTGAGCCGGAGATTGCGATTCCAAGGTTCTTGCCCTTGCGGTAATGCCTTTGGACTGGGTCCTCCAAGGTAAAGGGAAAAACATTTTCGAAATGATTTTGCATGAGCTGCAGGAAGCTGTAAAGGGCAAGAGCCGATCTGCCAGCTGCCAAGCCATAGACGAACTTGTTGTCTGGAGTGGGCTGCAGGAACTCCGCCATGGAGGCTGAGAAATCAGCCACGCTGGCCATATCCAGGTCCAGCAGCTTTTCCAGGAAGCTGCACTGCAAAAGCGTGGCCTCGCGGAAGGTATCTATCAGACCTGACATAAGGCACTACAGTGACCTTCCGAAGATAAGCCTTTCTTCACATTGTCTTTCTCAAGTTACGATCTCGCTCAGCCTGTCGAGCTTATTGGCCATCTTGATCTCCTGAGCAATGCGCCTGCCGTTGGAGAGATTGCGCTCGACGAGATCCGAATAAGGCGAGCCGCTGATGTACAGATTGGTTCCTGCGACGATGCGTGCCGATATCTCGAAGACCTTGAACTCCAGGTCATCGGTCACAATGGTCTCCAGGCTGAATGCGCCGATCATTCCACCGAAGAGCTCCAGGGAGGTCTCAACCACCCTCTCTCCAAGCTCAAAGGCTCTTGGAAGAAGCGATTCGCGAAGCACCAGAGGCAGATTGCCAGTGACCACGAAGCTTGGATAGATGCCGGCCTCTGCCAGCTCATTCATGCTTCCGATCCTGAAGATCTCATCGGCATTGGACTCCACTCGCCTGTCGATGCCCAGCATCTCCAAAGATCCCTTGCTGAGGCGATATCCTTCCTCCTTGATGGGTGAGTAGAAGAAATGAATGTAGTATCTGGTGCCTAAAATGAACTCCTGAATTGTGTACTTTTGTTGCGTTCTCATTTTGGACTGCAGCTCGTCCTTGTTCTTGGCGATGAAAAATCCCCTGCCGCCCTTTGCGCCATGATATTTTACCATGACCGGACGGTCGATATCCTCGGCCCTCTCAAAGCGCATGGGAACATTGACGCCCGCCCGAAGCAGCCATTCGCGCTCCATCTCCCTGTCGCTCTCCCAGGCCAGAACGCGGCGGTTGCCAAACGTGGGAACCGCCAGGGACTCGAAAAGCTCAATTCCAAGATACTCTACCAGCGAGCCGTGGGGTATGATGATTGAATTCTCAGCCACCAGATCGTTGGCATAATCCAGGAGAGCTTTGTAGCTTTCAACGCATACGAACTTGTCAGGACGCGCCAAGGGAAATGCATCATAGAATTTTGGAGGCTGTCCTATGCAGATGCCCAGGGTCTTGAGGCCCTCCTGGCGCGCGCCATGAAAAATTTGCAGGCTGCTGTGTGAGCAGATCGTAGCAATTGTGAGATTGTCTCTGTCGTACCCTTTGAGGATCTTCTGGATCTCTTCTTTTGCGATCATGGTGTTAACCTTCGTGGCCTTTGAAATTGAAAGGTTGGGATGAAGGTAGATAAGCTCTTCGGAGACACAGGGCAATGGATCGATTAACTTAAAAATGTCGAGAAAGCAGCAAAGAATTATGTTGGCATCAAGGACGCGAGAGACAAAAGAGACCAGCATCGAGATCTCCTTGGATCCAGAAGGATCCGGAAAGATCGAGATCGAGACTGGAATCGAGATGCTTGATGAGATTCTTTTTGCCTTTGCTGCGGGAGCGCGCTTTGATCTGGCAGTCAAGGCAAGAGGCGATCTGGGGACGGGAGACCACCACACCACAGAGGATGTGGGGATCACCCTTGGTCGCGCTCTTGGTGAGGTCATAAAGAAGGGCATTGGAAGCTCAATCGTTCCATCTGGCCAGGCAGTGGCACAGGTTGCCGTCAGGTTCGGCGAGCCAGGCTACAGTAGCAAGTTCCAACTCCAGAACAAGGAGTTGGGGGGGATGATGCTCGAGAATTTCAGTCATTTTCTGCGAACCCTTGCCACAAGCGCAAAGTTCACGCTGGCCGTTAGCGCTGACGGTGGGGACGATAAAAGCAAGATCGATGCCATGTGCACAGCACTGGGACGGGCGGTGAGGAGGGCTATTGGAGACGATGGAAATTAGCCTCTGCGCCTGAGAAGTGCCATCAGAAAAACTGTGGCGAGCACTATGAAGATCCCAGGAGCATCACTTTTTTTGGCGGGCATCACACCAGGCCCGACAATAGATTTATTGGCAGCAGCCTGAGGCATGGAGTCGCTGGCATTGGTCGCGTTGAGCCTTGTCGTGACGGGCGCCGTCACATTGAAGTACTCGCCAAACATCTGTATGGCATCGACGGCGTTCTCGACCCTAACCCTGAGCTCATATCTGCCGGGTGGAACGCTCACCCTGATCGCGTGTGGCTCCAGAGAATTCAGTGTGCCCTGCAGCGTATGATTGGATCTGCCAAAAAAGAGCCTTCCATCCACGACATTCAAGAACTGAATCATGCTCTTTCCCAGCTCAATTTTTATGAACTGCTTGCGAGCTGTCTCATTGGCCAGCATGGTCTCATAATCTGTTGAAAGATTGAGTCTCCTGTATGCAATCTCAGAGACGTAGTACGCAAGATTGCTGTCGGTTATGGATGAGATCCGCCCCTGGGAATCGAATGTTACGACCACATGGACTGGGGCTGCTGCAGGATTTAGGTAGAGCAAGCCGGGCACAGGCCCTCCGTTAGCATCCAGAACCAGGCTCCTGTCATCTGACAGCTGCAATGCTGTGAGATTCCAGTCCCAGTAGAAGCTCCAGTGCTCTCCCGAGCCCTGAGCAAGTTGGGTGATGTCCCTTGAATATATGGTCAGGTTGCTGGAGTTGAGGATATCTGCAGTAACCTGACGGATCTCCGCCGCCTCAACGACCATTGAGAAATTGGCCTTTGCCTGTAATGTCACATTGCCGGGCATATAGATCTGGGGAGGGCTTGGCTTGGGGACGACGTACTCCGAGGTGTACAGATAATATCGAAGGGTATCGTTATCCGCTACCTTGATGTTCAGTCCAGGGCCAATTGCGACGCTCGAGTCGCGGTTGAGGTTGATTTGATCATTGTTGACCATCACGATAACGCCAGGCTGGGTGGAGACGATCTCCATGTCTCCCATGCCAAGACCGGGTTCCACTGGTAGAATATACTCATCAGAGATCTGGAAGATGCCGTCGATCGTCGCGAATCGCTGCCCTCCACTGTCGAATACATTGTCCACATGCACCAGTATTATTGGCAGATCGTCGACGTCACCAAGATCCTTCTTGTAAATGTAGGTGGAATTGGACTTGACCACTGAGCTGTCCACCTGTATTCCGTCTTTCAGAAGCTGAATGAAGATGCTGTCGTCTCCGACATCGCGAATGTGCATCACATATCCTTCCGCAAGAGAATAATTGCCTGCCACGACTATCCCTCGCATCTCGGAATCCATGAGCACCCGGCCAAGATACTCGTGCTCTAGCAGGCTCTTGGTAGCCTTTTTTCCCAAAAGGCTGGAATCATATCCTGCGAACCATTGTATCCCCATGAAGCTCATGACGAAATAGCTCCCCCATGGCTTGTAATCGAATTCTTTGGGCTGCAAAAACGAGGTATATTGAAACCCATTCTGGAATGCAGTCCTGTTTGTCTCATCGACCTTTGGCCTGGAGGGAGGAAGAACAGTTCTTCCATGAACATTATAAAGGACCAATGTCTCATCGCCGAGGCTCTTCTCAGGATCAAAGTAAAATCCGCTGTAGTTCCCGGCATTCCATCTGGCTATGGTGGAAGAGTTGTAGTCGCCAAGCTTCACAGGGATGAATGAAGTGGCACTGAATGTAGGTCCGCGAATCTCATGAAGGCCGTAATCGAAGAAGCCCCCTTCAGGATAATAGTAGAGATTTGGGCTGTCGATCACTACTATCGCGAGACTGCTCGTGAGTGTGATCACCGAATCTCTGGTGAAGGATAGGGCTTTGTAATTCTGGAATTTGAATCCGTCTTCGGAGAGATCTGTGAGCTCCAAATATCCTAGCCTTCCGCCCTCAAAGAGCTTGATAGCAGGCTCGTCGCTGATCTGGAAGATTCCATCTACTTCGACAAAACCCGATTTTCCGCCGCTCATCGCATTGAACAGGTGGACGAGAATCACAGGGACGCCGTCTATTTTGTAAACGTAAGTTCCTCCAATGCTCACAATAGCCGAATCTACGGTTTTTCCGTCCTTCAAAAGAACGAAGTTCACCACATTGCTCTTCTGGGATACCTCCTTTACTGTCAGGACATAGCCGTTTTGCAGAGGCAAGGTGGTGTTGTAGGTCAGGGTGAAGGACTGTTTCTCATCCAGAAGGACCTCTCTCAGCATGCCTTTTCCCAGTTCACTGACCTCTTCGGTGAAGGAGCTCTCCGGATAACCTGCCAGGAAAAGCCTTCCCAGGAATGCCACTGCCCTGTAGCTTCCCCAGGGCTCATAATCGAATGGCTTGGACCATGTGTTAGACGAGTAAACTATCTTGTTTTTATCTGCCAGGCGGCCATCCATATCTATTTGGAGCTGCTCTCCCCCTTGATCCCTGTCCAGATCGTAGTAAAACCAGCCAAAGTCGTCTGCGCGCCAGACGCCGTCGCCACTGCTAATATGGCCCCGCACGTAGGCTGACTCCACAGCATCCTGAGCGAAGACGCCTGGCACAAGCACAGGAAGTGCCAAGAGCACGGCAAAAACCGCGGCTGCTGCGATGCCCCAAATAGTTCTGATCCTCGAACACCTCTTTTTTGAATGAATCCTGGATAAGCTGTATATCCTATGGCTGACCAACAGCGAAGCGGAGTTAGATGTCATCCATTAAACACATTGCGATATACGGCAAAGGTGGTATCGGCAAGTCATGCACAGCTTCGAATATCGCCGCGGCTTGCGCAGAAGAAGGCCACAGGGTGCTTGTTGTTGGCTGCGATCCGAAGAGCGACTCGAGCATCACCTTGGTGGGTAGGCGGATCCCTACAATGATGGACCTCATCCAGCGAGGCGGAGAGATCAAAGAAAAAGACGTCGTGTTTTCAGGATACAAGGGTGTGAAATGCATCGAGGTTGGGGGGCCGGAGCCTGGCGTTGGCTGCGCTGGCCGAGGAATAATTGTGGCCATCGATTTCTTGCGCAAGGTCTCAAGGGCCATGGAGGAGGTCGATCTCGTGCTCTACGATGTACCTGGTGACATAGTCTGCGGCGGCTTCTCGGCACCCATCAGGAAGGGGCTGGTCAGCCAGGCCTACATCATCACCTCAGGAGAGTACATGCCTCTTTATGCTGGCAACAACATCTGCAAGGGCCTTCGTCGCCTGAACACACCCCTCGCAGGAGTTATATGCAACTCGCGCGAGGCTGCAGGCGAGCGCGAGATCGTGGAGAGCTTTGCCCGGGAGCTGAAGAGCCGCATGGTTGCCTTCATTCCAAAGGATCCAATTGTGCAGAAATGCGAGCGACTGGCGGTAACTGTCATCGAGGGCGCGCCAGCCTCACAGATTGCAGATGTTTACCGCGCCTTGGCCAGGGATATCATGTCGGCGGCAAAGCCTGCCATCCCAGAGCCTTTGACGGACGAGCGGCTCATGGAGCTGACGAGAGCCTGAAAAAAGGCTTGGGAATTGAATGATATGAATGCCAACTGCCCGCGCATTCTGCTTGCTGGAGACCGGAGTTCCAGCGGCAAGACGACCATCGTAGCAGGCCTGCTCTCTGCCCTGCGCAACCGCAATCTTGAGGTCCAGCCCTTTAAGGTGGCCATGGACTACATCGATCCCAGCTACCACACTTGGATTACGGGAAGGAGCTGTCGCAACCTGGACGGGTACCTCATGCAGCCTGCTGCGATCCGGGAGATCTATTCTCATGCTGCCGAAGGCGCCGACATTTCAGTGATCGAGGGTGTGCGTGGCCTTTACGAGGGCTACGACGGCGACCTTGGCAGCACAGCCCAGATCGCAAAGATGCTCAAGACTCCTGTTATTTTCGTGGTCGATGCCCGCAGCATCACGCGAAGCTGTGCAGCACTTGTGAAAGGCTACATGGACTTTGATCCGGGCGTTCAGTTCAAGGGCGTAATCTTAAACAAGGTAGGGAGCGAGAGGCATGCCGAAAAAGCAAGAGCTGAGATCGAGCGCTATGCAGGCATAAAAGTCGTCGGAGTCATCCCTCGCAATGATGATATGCATCTGGCCATGCGTCACCTGGGCCTGGTTCCTGTTTTAGAGGGCAAGACGCGGCATGAAGGATTCGAGGAGCGGCTCGTTAGGATCCGCGAGATCGTGGAGGATGGCCTGGACATGGATAGTATTTTGGAGATTGCGCGGGAGGCGGAACCTCTGATGGAGGTCTCAGAGGACCTCTACCGCAAGAGCGATCTTGGAAGAGGTGTCCGCATCGGCGTGGCCATGGACGAGGCATTCAACTTTTACTATCGCGACAACCTGGAGCTCATGGAGCTTTCCGGAGCAAAGGTCGTGCCTTTCAGCCCTTTGCATGACCCTTGCTTGCCGAAGGTTGACGGGATATACATCGGCGGAGGTTATCCTGAGCTTTATGCCCGCGAACTCTCCCAGAACGAAAGTATGCGGCGGTCATTGCAAAGGGCACATGAAAGGGATTTACCAATATACGCCGAGTGCGGTGGACTGATGTACCTGGCAAGAGAGATCGATTGGGATGGAGAGCGGCAGGAGATGGTCGGCCTGGTTCCAGGAAAAGTCCGGCGCGGTTGCGTTCGCGTCGTCAGCTACGTGCATGGAAGCCTCGCAAGGGCATGCCCTCTCGGGCCTGCAGGCGAGCCGATCATGGGTCACGAGTTTCACCACTCGGAGATCCTGATGGAGGGGAAGGTGGACTATGCCATCCGACTTTTGCGCGGAACGGGAATAAAAGACGGGTGGGACGGCGTGGCAGAGGGAAACATGGTGGCCAGCTACTCGCACATCCACAGTGCGTCTTTCAGGGGCTTCCCCTCGAACTTCATCAAAGCCACGCGCAAGTATTTATCGGAGGCTTGACTTTATCATATCAAGGTGATTTGAATGGTGAAGATGCCACCGGATGTGAGGGAGACGTTGGAGAAGCAAAAGCCCGTTCCGATAGCGACTGCAAGTAAATCAGGAGTGCCGAACGTCGTCTTCGTTGGGTTGCTGAAGGTCGTTGACGACGAGAACATAATGATCGCTGATAACTTCTTTTACAAGACCGCTCAGAACCTGGCTGAGAATCCAAAGATCTCCATCCTGTGCTACAATGGCGATACAAAGAAGTCCTTCCAGATCAAGGGCAATGTCACTGTCTGCAAAGAGGGCGAACCCTTCGAGCAGATGAGGAGCTGGGTGCACGCCATCAACAACAAGCTGCCTGCGAAGAGCTGCGTGATGGTCAGGGTCACTGAGATCTATAACGCCATGTGGGGACCTGCTGCAGGAAAACAGATAGCATAACCAATTTTTTTGGATCAGCCATTTTGCTGAGCCAAATGGCTGATGTATGGCGGTTAGGACATCTCCTACGAATTATTGTTACATCTTAATCTCTGAAAAATCAGTTCGTTTAAGAATTATATCATCGGTTCAAAAGATGGCTACAAATTGAATCTTATTTTTCTAAATACATGCCTTCAAACTCAGAATCAGCAGAGGAAAAACAATATATAGTAAAACTTACAACAAATGATTTCATCAGGAGGTGAGTCCGAATGTGTTGTCACACCCATGATAAGCACGAGCATTCCCATGAGCACAACGGCAAAATGCACACTCATGAACATGTCCATGATGCCGATCATAAACATGAGCACCATTGCTGCCACTAGATGGTTGGATCTTTAGGTAAACTGTAAACCAAACCACTATTTTTTAGATGAGATCTGCCTTTTTGAAAATATACTCCCCATCGACGCGCACCTTCTTCGGCATCCCTCCAAAGCACGCGGCAAGCATCAACTCTCCTATCTCCTCCCTCATCACGCGCACAATCCCGATTATGGACGTGGTGGGCCTGGCGTTCACATCCACCGCCCGGGGCAGATCCCCCAGCACAAAGTCGATGCCTGCGTACCCTCGCAGGCCAAGGGCACAGGCGGCCTTCTTTGCCGCCTCCCAGACCTCTGTTGCGCGGGGCGTGTTGTATGGCACCTGGCTCCCCTGGTAGCTCATTCTCTCCCCTTCGAACTCGATGAGCTGCCGGTTGAGGGTCAAGGGCAGAAAGCCCTCTTTGCCAACGATGAAGCTGGCGGAGAGATGCAAGCCCTCATAGTAGCGGGTGACGATCTCTGTGGAGTCTGCCTGGACGAATGAGGTGATGTGCACCCCTTCGGAGCCGCAGCCCATCCTGGGCTTCACAACATAGCGATGGCAGCCCCTATCACACGGTTCAGGAGATGCCACGATCTCGGCCACGGGCACGCCCGCGTGAGAGAGCACAGATGTGCATAGCAGCTTATCTGCGCAGATGCGAGCCACATCCGGGCTGCAGCCCAAGTTGACCGTGTTGTGCTCCAGGATCTCTAAAAAGCGCGGCTGCAGCCCGTCCGGGGCGATGAGCAGGCCAGCGTCCACCTTCACCGCCTCCAGGATCTCCTCGAACTCCTCTGGCCGGCCCACGATATAGCCGCGCCCGGCTTTGAGCATCGGCCCGGAGGTGGGATAGACCACCTCATGGCCGCAATTCACGAAGCTGCCTACAAGGGCGGCGAGCATGGCCCTGCCCTCCAGCTCGCATGTTCCGCCCATGCCGATGGCTGAGGCGTACTCAGCAATCAGGATCCTCATTCTCAGTACTGCCTCGCCATGTAGGTGCGTTTGGCGGTCTTCGCGCCGCAAACCGCACAGGCAGCCTCTGTGAAGCTCTGGTATTGCGGCTCTCCTAGTAGGTTCGCTTCAACCTGGTCCTCCAGTTGGTGGCCGCAGTCCTCCTCGCCGCACCACGGCACCAGAGCCACGCCGAACTTCGTCATCTCCCTTGCCTCTGCAATGCTGGAGGCTTCCTTGACTTTATTCTCTGCAAACAGCCTCGCCTTGTTGTAGATGGCAGCCTGAAGCTCCTCAGCCTGCACAATCAGAGACCTTTCAAGGCCATCAATTGGCAGAGCGATCTTCACTCCATCGCGGCGTGCCATCGTCACCACGCCCTTCTCTATGTCCCTTGGCCCTACCTCCAGGCGGATGGGGACGCCCTTCATCTCCCATCTGTAGAACTTGGCGCCGGGCCGCTCGTCGCTGGTGTCGAGCTGCACGCGGAACTGTGCAGCCGCGAGCTTCTGCTGCAGATGGCGGCAGACATCAATGACCTTCTCCTTGTCGCCCAAAAGGATCGGCACTATCACTACCTGCGTCGGGGCCACAACCCATGGCAGGACAAGGCCTCTCTCGTCCCCATGCACTGAGATTAGAGCTGCAATGCAGCGCTCTGAGATGCCATAGCAGGTCTGGTTGACAAGCTTTTGCTCACCATTCTCAGCTTCATAGGTTATCTCATAGGTCCTGGCAAAGGTCGATCCCAGGTGATGAGCAGTGCCAACCTGCAGCGTCCTGCCGTCTGGCATGATAACATCAATTGCAGTCGTGTAATCCGCTCCTGGGAACTTGTCCCAACTGGGGCGCCTGCTTACCAGGAACGGAATGGCCAGACGCCTGTAGAACTCAGAATACCTTTGAATGGCCACCTCCACCTGCGCCGCCGCCTCTTCCCATGTAGCGTGGACAGTATGGGCCTCCTTGAAGGATGTGATCTCGCGCAGACGGATGAGGGGCCTCGTGTGCTTGGTCTCATAGCGGAAGGTATTGACGATCTGATAGATCCTCAAGGGTAGATCTGCATGCGACCTTATCCAGAGCTTGAACATCGGATAAATCGCAGTCTCGCTCGTTGGCCGCAGGGCTAGTTTCACATCCAGCGGCGTCGTGCCGCCACAGGTCACCCAGTAGACCTCGTCCTCAAAGCCTTTGATGTGCTGTGCTTCCTTCATGAACTCGTTCTCTGGGATCATGAGAGGAAACTGGGTCTCCTGGTGATCGGGATCGAGAAGCTCCCGGATTATTCCGTAGACATTCTTGCGAATGGCAAAGCCGAAGGGGAACCAGACGCACATGCCCTTGACAGGATAGCGGTTATCGATGATCTCAGCAGTCATGAGCAGCTCGTGATACCACTCGCTGAAGTTCTCCTTAGGAGGCAACTTATTTTGAGTGCTGCCCTGCACCTTGGAACTGGCCTTGGAAGAAGCCTTGAGTGTAGCCTTTGAATCGGTCATGCAACCACCGATATGACAATTGGGGTGATAAAAGTTTCAATGGCCGCGGCAACGAAGAGCAGCGGCATGACCCAGCTTAATAAGAAGTGAGTGGCCCTCCAGGTCTCGCGTGTCAGGTCCGTCTTGTCTTTAGCAATTGTGAGCGCCAGGAGATATCCAAGCCTAAAGCCTATGGCGATGCTTAAAAGAACTACAGGCAGCTCGATGATGCCGTGTGGCAGGATGCCTGCAAGCAGATAGAGCATGCCTGTTTTTTGAATTGCGCCATAGGATACGATCCCAAGCAAAAATCCATTGCTGGTCGCCACCAACAAGGGGACCAACCCCAGGCCAATGCCCAGAAGGATAGACATGGAGCAGGCCAGGAGATTCTTGAGAAATATTATCATCATTATGAGGACGGGCGGCAGATCCATTATCCATTTTAGCATCTCCAGCTCCTTCGTCCAGTTGGCCGCAATCTCAGGGTCGAGGGCTGCTGCAAAATATCCCATGATCGCAGCTGACGCAAAAAGGCAGACAGAGAGCCAGATGAAAATGCGAATCGACTTCAGATATGCCACATCATCCTTTATCGACAAATAGCATCGCCCATCCAACCATGCCCGGCCTTTATTTAAGGCTGGCGCGATCAATCAATGCTCAGCACCAGATAGTAGATCCCAAAACAAATCAGGAAGACTCCACAGAGGGCCAAAATCCTTCGATAATTGGCCTGTGAGAGAACATCCCGCCCTTTGGACAGGCTCAAGGAGATGAGCACGTACCATCCAAAGTCCGCACCCCAGTGGCCGATCATGAAGAGGCCTGCCATCATCATTCCTCCGCGCAGGCCATCTATGACAAGAGCGCTTCCAACTGAGAGCCACCAGATCCAAAAATATGGATTGGCGACGCTGGTGAGCATCCCTGCCAGATAGGGATTAGTGGCAGCCTGATCTTCTGGCGATGATATGCGGGCGTTGCGGCTAGCATTCATCGTGAGGACCCCAAAGGCAATCAGAGCCAGTCCGCCAAGCAAGCAAACAAAACGAGAATACTGCAGCATTGCCATAGCCAGGCCGCCCACTATGAGCGAGAATATCGCAGCCTCCACCAGAGCATGACCTGCTGCCACCTTCGGGCCTGCAGTCCAGCCGCTCTCAAGAGATGAGTTGATGGTAGCGACTAGCGTGGGTCCCGGTGCCAGAGCGCCAGTAAGCCCAATTGTAAAGGACATGGCAAGCATCTCGATCATCTCGTACATCCTATGCAGGCCTCTATCAGGTACATGAAAAATACTAAATGGCAGACATACTAAAGAGCAGACCGGCCAAAATGGACAGGTCGGGATTTGAACCCGAGGCCTCTACCATGCCAAGGTAGCGATCTTCCAGCTGATCTACCTGCCCTCGATCTTGAGAGTAAGCCCTACCACATTTAAACGTGTCGGTGCAGTGGCACTGAGAATTTATCCTCCACACCCTTTCTGTGCAAGGTGTTGTAAGAGCAGAAGGGAATTATGCGCCCATCCGGTGTGGCGTAGTGAATGCCGCACCTTTTAAGCCGCTCCAGGTCCATGTTGTACAGATCCTGAAAGTGCATGGCCCCCAGAAAGAGAGACTTGCTGTGGAACTCAGTGAGGGCATCGCGAGTACCATTGCGAAAAACACCAAAAAGCATACGGGTGACCTTCAAATCACCAGGAATCCTTGCCTCATCCACGAACTTGGGCAGCTCTCGCAGGATCTTTCCAGTCAACTTCAGCCCCCCAAGCCTAGACCCATCGTAATTCTCAGCCTCGTTGTTTACCATCTCCATCAGGCCCTCAACATCGATGAACCTGGTGATGGGAATCAGACGCCCGTCCAAGCTGTAAACGTAAGTTGCAGCCCCGCAACATGGATGGACAGTAAAGGCAGGCGTTGGGGAGCCCAGCTTTGCCGCAAGGAGCCTGGACACAGGAACCACAAATGGAACAGGATAGAAATCATCTCTGGTTATCTCGCCGTCTGTCTGCTCCTCCAGAAGGGCGAGGAGATCGGGAATTGTGATACGCTTTTCGGCCCTCATAGCGGCTTCAGTCCTTCCCGCAAAGGAGATGGGCTGGAAGTTGATGCCCTTGATGATGTCAAGACTCTTCGATGCGAAGCGCACGATGTCGCCCACCTGATGATCATTTACGCCTTTGGCCAACGTCGGCACCAGCACGACACTGGTCAAACCGGACTTGCGGAAGTTCTCCAGAGCCTTGAGCTTGATTGGAAACAGATCACGCCCACGAGCTGCCTGATATGGCTGGGCAGTCACACCGTCAAACTGCAGATAGACTGTGTTCAGCCCGCTCTTCTCCAGCGACCGGCATAGATCGACGCTGGCTGCAAGGCGCAGGCCGTTGGTTGCAATCTGGATCTGCGCAAAGCCCATCTCCCTCGCCATAGCCACGATATCTGGCAGATCATCTCGCACTGTAGGCTCGCCTCCTGAAAATTGTACAGCAGGACATGGGACGGGCAATTCATTGCGAAGGTTTTGCATCATGGCTCTGATCTGGTCCATATCAGGCTCAAAGACGCGCCCTCCTGCGTCTGCAAAGCAGATGGGGCAGTGCATGTCGCATCTGTTGGTCAGGTCGATGTTTCCCAGTAGCGTTGGTGTAAGGTGGTTCTGGCACAGGCCGCAATCAAATGGACAGCCCTTCGTTGAGGCTGAAGCGCCCGGGCTCTTCAGTCCCTGGCCATCGCACAGGTATTTATTGAATCTATTAAACAGGGAGAGGTCCGACCAATAAAGCTCTCTAAAAATGCCATGCTCGTCGCATCTCTTCTCCATAAAGACCTGGCCGTCCTCTGAAAAGAATCGAGCCGATACTACCTTGAGACAAACAGGACAGAGTGATGAAACAGTCTTATCAAGGGCAGTTTGCAGCATTTTTTCGTCAACATATTCTCTGAGGAAAGACATATAAAGATTATGTTTATGAGTTTATGACCAAATGATGAAAATGAGCGCCGATCAACGCTTCACCCTGCCATTCATCTCAATTTATTTGCATAAGACGTGAAAA
>JAUCQD010000011.1 GCA_030372945.1 Methanothrix sp.
GAAGCAATGACCCTGGAGGAAATGATCAAGACGATCACAAGAGCTGGATACGAGGTGAGGAGAAACGGATCTCTGGAGCACGGTTAAGGCCGCTCACCTTTTTATTTTGTGCGTTTTCATAGCAAACGATTTTCGGCTCATAATATTTTGTATGGTTATTGGTTAAATATCTTTGGATATTCTGAAGAAGAATCGGCTCAAATGCCCTAATCAGATAAAAATAGGGAGTTAATTTCACATCTGTTATCATCCCCAATGGGTTGGAGTGAAGAGCCGAATAGATCTTCCTTGGAAGGGGGTAGATAGCAAAGCGCTCCATATCCTTTGATCGGAGAAAGTTTTTCATGGGGAGGGGGTATTCTGCCTGATTGATATGAAAAATGGAATCTAACATAGACCCATTTCCATCCACATGGGCGGCAGTTAGGCCATGAAGGTTTTTCTACAATTATCACCTTCACTCTTGGGCAACTGACGCTTATGGGGTTGATGGACGAATCATGCAAAAGAGATGCAACACAATAAAATCCAACCAGAAAGCCGCCTGCCTTCAGAAGGAGGAACTGATGTTCTGGGAGCGCCAGAATAAAAGCGGCGATGAGGTGGACCTCAAGCTGGCCCGCGATCTACCCGACGATACGCCCGAGTTCATCCTGCGCATGCTCACCGATTTCGAGAAGGATGCAGCAAAATTTTGCTTCTCAGGTGCGAGAGGACGGATACTGGACGCGGGATGCGGCAACGGTAACCTGGCTCAGCGAGCCCTGAGATACGAGACGACTGAGATGGATGCGGTCAAGTTCGTAGGCATGGACTTCTCTCGCAACATGCTCAGTCGCGCAGCTTTGAGAGCCAAAGAAGACCCCCGGGCCAGCTTTTTGCAGGGCAGCATAACCCACCTTCCTTTTCAGGATCAGTCATTCGACCGGGTTGCATGCAGCGGCGTACTGACCTGTCTTCCCACTCTTCTAGACGCCAAGGAGGCTCTTGGTGAATTCAGTCGCGTTCTTAGGCCCGGGGGAATTCTGGTCGTCGACTTCTTCAATCGCATCTCTCACTACACCCTCGTGAGAAGATACCTCTTTGGTGAGAGCATAAATCCTCCTGAATACGTATCGCCCTCTGAGTTCCAAAAAGATCTGGAGAGTGCGGGCTTCCATGTCCAGGAATACCGTGGGTTTGATTTCAAGCCCTGCCAAGGCTACCTCTTCATGAGCCGATGGCGGCCACTGATCGATCCATGCTTCTTTCAGGAAAGGCTCTCGCGACTGCTGGAGCGCAATGTCGTGGTCCATCGACCAGAACTGAGCTTGCTTGGCTACAGAATCTTTGTCAAATGCATCAAAAAATAGGAGCGATGGGAGTGCCATTCGCCAGTTATAAGTGAAACTCGATGTGGAAGGGTATGAAGAAGATCCACACGAAGTAGACAGCCATCAAAATGAGCCCCAGTGGAACTCCAAGCTTTGCCCATTCCTTGCTCGAGATCCCGAGCTTGCCTGCTGAGGTGATATTGGGAATGTTTCCAGGGATCAGCATGCCTCCAGAGATAAGCAGGCCCATAAGCACTGCCTGGATCTGCGTCATGCTCATTGCAGGACTCAGCTCTGCTGCAGTCAGTGTGGCGTTATCCAGAATGGCAGATATCATGTTGACCCAGTACAGGATCTGAGGAGATATGCCGAGCATATATTTGTCGATCACAACCTTCATGCCAGCGCCTAAAAGAAGCAGCGCCATGACGAAGATATACACCTTGATCGCTCTGACAACTACATCCTTCAGGCCTCCATCCTCTTCCTCACTTACTTTGCACTCCATAGCCTTGGCCTTCCCTGTGAAGAACATGGCCAAGAGGCCCATGGCCAGACAGCCGGATATGATGTATATGGCCAGTTGGTTGAAGAGGAAGAAGAAGCCTGCATTGTAGGGCTCTCCCTGCAGCTTGGTGATGGCGATTGTGGAGAGCGGCTCTCCTACAGGGGTCAGAACTGCACCTAAACCTATGGAGAAACAGGCGATTATGATGAGATTGATCTTGGTTTGGCGCTCGAATGGCATGCAGTTCATGAGCTCTACCAGCAGTAGAGATGCGATGATCGCAGTAATTATGCTTGAGGACAGTCCTAGGATGACTACAATTAAAAACACAATTATCTTCGCAGGAACCACCTGGGTCAGTGAGTTCATTCCCCTCTGGGCATAGGACCTGCCATAGTGAAACAGAAGCCCTGCTACAAGCACCGCAGGAACGATTCCCTTTATTATTGGCTCCTTGACGGCCTCCATTACTATCTCCATGTTCCAGCCGATCAGCTCCATCTGATGCTCTGAGTAGCCTAAGGCCTCCAGAGCCTCTTTGCTATAAAAGCTGGATATGGTCACTGCTAGCACACCCATAACGAACAAGAACGCTTCGAGGTTATGCTCGATCTTCTTGACCATGAATGGTCCAACGAGTACAATTAGCACTATTACAAACAAACCAATGTCTAGTGGATCAAATTGCACAAATAATCCCTCCAATATCGATAATATCTATGCTCGACGAATGCGGTTCCGACCAATGGCCGCTTCCTGGGTTCAGGGCCTTGCCTTTGCTGCTACACCCCCCCAAATCAGCAGACCTCTGGTTTGCGCATCCATTTCGTTCCTCCTTTCTTTTCTCAATGTAACCGGAACGGTAATTATCAAAAACTAAAATGCTCCACTGCCTCCTGTAGCAATATCCATAGCTGGATTTGCGATTTTTCTCTTTAGGCTAATTGGCTTTTAACCCTTTCGTTTAGATCTATCGGAACATTCTGGACTGCACGCAACCGATGGAAGCAAAAAAATAATAACTAGTTATGTGATCATCATGAAATGGTGATCTTGCGGTGAGCATGTGCGAGTCTAGGACGATCTGGTGGGACGGCGGCCTGTGGCTGATCGATCAGACACGTCTTCCCGGTGAGCTTGTGCCCATCCAGATTTCAAGCATCAGCCAACTTGTCGAGGCCATCAAAACCCTGCGTGTGCGTGGCGCGCCTGCCCTGGGCGCAGCTGGAGCCTATGGCATAGCTCTGGCAGCAGAACTTTCCAGGGCCCACAATCCTTTCGACCTGATCTCAGAGCTCGAGGTGGCTGCAGAGATGATCAAAAGCTCTCGGCCAACTGCAGTCAACCTCTCCTGGGGAGTGGACAGGACACTTTTGGCGGCGGTCTGCCAAGAGACGGTCGAAGGCATTCGAGAGGCAGCACTTCGCGAGGCTTGTGAGATTGCAGAAGAAGACATCCGCATCAACAAAGCCATAGGAAAGAATGGGGCAAAGCTTCTGGAGGATGGAGACAGCATCCTGACGCACTGCAATGCTGGAAGGCTGGCCTGCGTGGCATGGGGAACAGCTCTTGGAGTCGTCCGGTCAGCTGTCGAGGCTGGAAAGGAGATTCATGTTTACGCATGCGAGACCCGACCTCTGAACCAGGGCTCACGCCTGACCGCCTGGGAGCTTGCACAAGATGGAATTCCAGTGACACTGATCTGCGAAAATATGTCAGGAAGCCTGATGCGAAAGGGAAGAATTGACAAAGCCATCGTTGGAGCAGATCGCATCACAAAGGATGTCGTCTTCAATAAGATCGGAACCTACAACCATGCTGTACTGGCCAAGTACCACAAAGTTCCCTTTTACGTGGCTGTGCCCCTCTCCACCTTCGACTTGGAGCACGAAGAGGCGGATATCCTCGTAGAGGAGCGCGATCCTGATGAGATCTGCACAATATCAGGCACACGGCTCGCACCAAATGGCATCGATGTATACAATCCAGCATTCGATGCCACTCCGCTGCAACTCGTCACTGGACTTATAACCGAGAAGGGCGTCTTTCGTCCGCCTCTGATGCCACGCATCTAAACTTTATGACCGATAGCGAAGCGCCTCATCACCTTGTCGACCTTGATATGGACTGCGTCGCCAACCTTTGTGTCGGCCACGAAGATCACAAAACCCTCGACCCTGGCAATGCCGTCACCTTCGCGGGCGATGTCCTCGATCTTGACTTCATACTCCTTTCCAACCTCAACCGGCGCAGGAGTACCCATAGAGGACCGGCCCTCTTCAAAACCTGCCATAACCTTTCACCGTCCTTTGCGAAAACCTTAAAACAGATTTACGCCACAGCACCCTAGCCATACGACTATTAAATCCTTTTGCTCCTACGAAGCCAATTTATTTCTGCCAGGATCTTCATCAAGGAAGCATGGATGGCATGGAGAGGTACAAAGATATCATTCCCAACTTTGAGGCCTTCAAGGCGGTCTTGCACAGGCCTCTCTTCGACTGCTGCCGCATAAACACCCTCAAGATTGAGAGGGCAAAGCTCTTGGAGCGCCTGGATGAGAAGGGCGTAGGTTGGAGGATATTTGACTGGTATCCATTTGGCCTGAAGCTTGATGTACAAAGCCCTGGCAAATTGCTGGAGAGCCTTTTGGGCTACATCCATATCCAAGAGGAGCTATCCATGGTCCCTCCTCTGTTACTGGACCCACGGCCAGGCGAAGTTGTCCTGGATCTGTGTGCATCTCCAGGAAGCAAGACCACTCAGATCTCGCAGATGATGAATAATAAGGGTTTGATAATAGCAAATGAGCCCTCGCTGTCAAGGGTGACTCCGCTGCGCTCAAATTGCGAGAGGCTTGGTGTTTTGAACGTTGCCATCACCCGCTACGACGGCCGGAACTTTCCGCGCGGCTCCTTCGACAGGGTTTTGGTGGATGCCCCCTGCTCCAGCGAGGGCAGGGAGAGAAGAGGACCTGGGGTCCTTTCAAGAAGCAATCGCAAAAGGTCGCTTGACCTTCAAAAGCTTCAGATCGGCCTGCTGAAAAGTGCCACACGTCTGGCGAAGCCAAAAGGCGTTGTGATCTACTCCACCTGCACTTACGCTCCTGAGGAGAATGAACTTGTTGTAGAGAAGGTGCTGGATGATGCCCGGCTGGAGAGGATATCGATCTCAGGGCTGAAGGAATGCCCTGGTATAACTGAATGGAACGGAGAGACTATGAAGGGTGACCTGTCGAAATGTGCTCGTTACTATCCTCACATCAACGACACTGGGGGTTTCTTTGTCGCCAAGCTTATCAAGAATTAGGAACGTCTTCGAGCCGATGAACAGCTCCGAGGTGGCAGGGCTATGGCAATCCCGGTTTGGCATCCCAGAAAAAGCGTTTGCAGGCTATCGTTTCTTTCGGAAGGCGCAGTCCGTCTGGATGATCAGCGCCTCCGAGCTGCCCAATCTCAGCTATGAGGCACTCGGAATGCGCATCATGAATCTCAAGGACAGGCCATGGAAGCCGACCACCTGTGCGCTACAGATCCTCGGAAAGCATGCTACAAAGAATCTAGTCCACCTGAATGAAACCCAGGCAACGACCTTTCTGGAGGGCAAAAGCCTGCCCGTCGACACGAATTTAGAGCCCGGCTATGTTGTGGTACTTTACAGGGAAGAAGTCCTTGGGTGCGGGCTGTACTCCCGCGGAATTGTGGTCTCGCAGCTTCCAAAGGAACGCCGGATGACGAGCTGCTCGTGAGGCAGGATCCCAGATGATCTCAGAAATCTCAGATACTATGGCAGAGGGCTCATTTCATATAAATCTCTCAATGAGCCAGGACGGCCTCAAAAGGCTGTGGTCGCAGCCCGTGCAGCTCTTCCGTCTGGCCAATGCCCTCCGAAGTAGGAGTTGCAACGACGAGGTCTCCTTTGTCGTTAACAGAAATATCAATTTCACAAATGAATGCATTGGAAGCTGCCGATTTTGCTCTTTTAAGCATTCAAACAGGTATTTTCTGACTCATCAGCAGATCCTGGAGAGAGCATCAGACGCAGAACTGCGAGGAGCGACTGAGATCTGTCTGCAAGGCGGCCTTTCTCCGAGAATGCACCTGGAGGATTACTGCGAAATCCTGGAGCTCATACACCGCGACTTTCCCAAGATGCATCTGCATGCTTACTCTCCCATGGAGGTCATGCATATGTCCCAAAACTCCAACGTGGAGGTTGTGGATGCACTGGCAGAGCTAAAAAAGAGCGGCCTTGGCTCCATGCCCGGGACTGCTGCAGAGGTCCTGGTGGATTCAGTGCGAAAGAGGATCTGCCCTGATAAGGTCACGACAAAAGAGTGGCGAGAGATAATAACTGCAGCGCATCGGCTTGGCATCCCCTCTACCTCTACACTGCTTTATGGCCACGTGGAGAGCCTGGAAGATCGCCTACAGCATCTTCAGATCCTAAAGGATATCCAGGCAGAGACCCAAGGGTTTACGGAGTTGGTGCTGCTTCCTTTTATTCCTGAAAATAACCTTTTGGGACTGTCATCCAAGAGGACAGATCTGCTGGAGCACCTGAAGATGCATGCACTTGCCAGGGTGGCTCTCTATCCTTTCATCACCAACATCCAGGCAAGCTGGACAAAGCTTGGCCGAGAGACTGCAGCTGCTGCCTTGGACTGGGGCGCGAACGACCTGGGTGGAACCCTCATGGATGAGGCTATAGCTCGCAATGCAGATGAGGGGCCGTGTATTTCTGCCGAGGATCTGATTGGCCTTATAAAAAGCAGGGGCAAGAGGGCTGTGCAAAGGACGACGCTGTACGCTAAGATCTCAGAGTTTTAAGCAGACCTTTGTAACACTTTAATCGATATTTAATCGATATATTTATTACTAGGGCAATAATCTTTCTATTATGCCCACATCGGATGCAGAGCTGAAGGATGCCATCAGAGAGAAATGGGACGAATCCTCTCTGGATTACGATAGCTTCCACGGCCATGGAATAAAGAGCCAAGAGGAGCGAGATGCCTGGAAGAGTGCATTTGAGACTGTTCTTCCCAAAGGCAGACTAAAGATACTGGACGTGGGCTGTGGCACTGGAGAGATCAGCCTTCTCCTGGCAGAGATGGGACATCAGATAACGGGCATCGATCTGTCCGATAAGATGCTCAGCATTGCCAGGTCCAAAGCCAAAGCCTCGCAGCTTTCAGCACAATTCGTGAAAGGGGATGCGGAGTCGCTGAAATTCGACGATGAGAGCTTCGATACTGTGATAAACAGGCATCTTCTATGGACACTTCCCCATCCAGACCTTGCGCTGCTGGAGTGGAAGCGCATTTTAAGAAAGGAAGGCCAGGTGGTGCTGATTGACGGGCTGTGGATGGATGGCTCTCTTGAGAGCAGGCTGCGCAGATTGATAAGTGATCTCTGCATCATCGTCCTGGAACGACAGAACCCCAGAAAGGGCTGGTACTCGAAGAAGACTGAAGCAAAGTTGCCTCATCCACATGGCATGGATGCTCAGAGAGCCGTTGACTATCTCGAGGAAGCAGGATTCAAAGAGATAGTAAAGAGGTCTCTTGATGACATTAAAGACATCCAGAGAAGGCATATGCCTTTTTCTCAAAAAGTAACTTACAATACGAATTATTACATGTTCTGCGGGAGAAAATAACAAATTTTGCATCAAAATCTCGAACAAGTAATTTGAAGTGACAGAACTGTTGGAAAGGAGCTAGAAAAATGAGAACGAGTAGATTCTTGGTGGCCCTGGCGATCGGCCTTCTACTATTGGCCGCTCTGCCACTGGTGTGCGCAGAACAGACAGGAAAGACGCTGGTCATTGCTCTTGGCTCAGAACCGGATGACTTGAATCCCATTTCTGGAAGCGGCCATAGCTATGCCTATGATGCCATCAAGGTATTTAGCGGGCTGCTGAAGTCAGACGACAAGCTTCAAATGGCCCCAGACCTGGCTGAGTCATGGGAGGTATCGCCCGATGGCAAGACATATACATTCCATCTCAGGAAAGGCGTAAAATGGCAGGATGGTTTTGATTTCACAGCAGATGATGTCTTGTTCACCTATGAGCTGATGATCGGTGGGAAATGGACGTCGATATTTCCATCCTCTTCAGAGTTCAAGATAATAGATGACATTTCAATCGTAGATCCCAACACCGTAAAGTTCACCCTGAATGAGGGTATAGTCTCATTTGAGGAGAGGTTCACTCTGCCTATCTTGCCAAAGCATATTCTGGAAGGCCAGGATTTGGCTAAGACGGACTTCTGGCAGAGGCCCGTGGGTACAGGTCCTTACAAGTTCGACAGCTGGAGGAAGGGCGAGGAGCTTGTGTTCCAGTCCAACCCGGATTTCTACGGAGAAGCTCCAAAGATTGCGACATTGAAGTATGTCATAGTCCCTGATGAGGCCGCGAGGATCAGCCTTCTGAAGAGCGGCGAGGTAGATGCCATAAAGATCGATCCTCGATCTAAAAAGGCTCTGGAAGGAACCAAGGGGATTTTGGTCTACTCTGAGCCCTCAGCCAACTGGTATGCCCTTAATATGCCGAGCACTATGTGGCCTTTCGGGATAAAAGAGGTGAGACAGGCTGTTGCTCTTGCAATAAACAAACAGCAGATTCTGGATACGATCTTCAAAGGAGAGGGCGAGTTGGCCTTTGGGCCGTTCAGGAAAGAGGACTGGGTGTACAATCCGGACATCGTCACTGCATACGATCCCGAGAAGGCAAAGAGACTCTTGGCAGATGCAGGATTTGAGGATGCAAACGGGGACGGTGTTCTGGAAAAAGATAAAAAGAGCCTCGAGCTACAGCTGATCTATCCCTCCACCAATGCCGAGCGCAAGGATATTGCCATCGCTGCCAAGACAGATCTAGCCAAAATTGGCATTAAAGTGGAACCTGTGGGAAAGAGCTGGGACGAGATCTCCTATGAGGTGTTCCGCAACAATTTCATAGTGATGGCCTGGGGATCTCCCTTTGATCCCGACGATCAGAACTATCAGAATTGGAACTCCAAATTCATTGGAAACGGATGGTGGAATGCGGCCAACTACAATAATCCAGAAGTTGACAAGCTCCTGGAGGACGGCAGGACCACATTTGATAGGGAGAAGAGAAAGGCGATCTACCAGAGGCTGCAGACGATACTCGCAGAGGATCAGCCGGTGGCATTCATAGCCTTCGGCAACTATGTCTACGCCCTCGACGACAAGATTTCGGGCATCGTGCCCCGAAACGGGCCTCACGGGCAAGGAAACAACGGAGCCATAAACGGCGAGCTTTGGTGGAATGTAGAGCAATGGGATATGGAGTGAGGCTCTATTGGACAGCAGTCTCACCATATATGTTTTGAGGAGGATCTTGCAGATCCCTCCTCTATTATTGGGAATATCGCTCCTGGCATTCCTCATCTTCTATCTATCTCCAGTGGATCCTGTGGTGGCTTACCTGGGGCTGACCACAGTTCAGAAGATGCCTCTCGAAGACGTTGTCAAGGTAGAGGAGCAACTGGGCCTGGATAAGCCCGCACATGAACGATACCTATTGTGGCTTGAGCATATCGTTCAAGGAGACTGGGGCTTCTCATACATCAAGAAGAGGCCTGTTTTAGATGTGATCCTTGAGAGGTTCCCGGCAACGCTCTTGCTCACCCTTACAGGATACGGCCTGAGCATGGTCCTGGGAGTGATCATGGGCCTTGCATCCGCAAAAAGAGAAGGGTCGCCATTGGATCGATCTTTGCATCGTCTCAACTACATCCTCTACTCGACTCCTACATTCCTCGTGGCTCTCTTGGCCATGCTGGTCTTCTCGGTCTGGCTGGGGTGGCTGCCCTCATCGCGCATGGTCTCTGTCGATGAACCAGTCTCCTTCTGGGCCTATAGCCTTGACAGGATCAGACATATCATACTTCCTGCGACTGTGCTGGCGGTCAGCCACCTGGCTGTTTTTTACACCTACATCAGGTCCAGCCTATTGGAGGCTATGAGGGACGATTATATCATAACTGCCAGGACGAAGGGGCTCGATGAAGGGGCAATACTGTACAGACACGCTCTGCGCAATTCATTGCTTCCTTTTGTAACCCAGATAGGACTTGCAATTCCTTTTTTGATCGGCGGAAGCGTCATCGTAGAGAGCATCTTCGCCTGGCCGGGGATCGGGAAGCTGACATACGATGCAGCACTTCGGGCGGATTATATGCTGCTCATGGGGATGACTTTGTTCACTAGTATTCTCGTCATCATCGGAAACCTGATGGCCGATGTGGCCTATGCGATTTTGGATCCAAGAGTTAAATATAATTGAGATGAAAACAATGGAGAGCATACGAAATAGCTGTTCAGGATTGGTTGTGCTTGGGATACTGGCGCTTTTAGCCGTGATGGCGCCCCTCATATCGACACATGATCCCGTTAGGGCCAGCTTGGCCGAGCCTGATCAGGCTCCATCGTTAAACCATCTCTTCGGAACAGATTATCTTGGCAGGGATCTCTTCTCGCGGGTACTATACGGCACAAGGGTCTCAATGCTGGTCGGGATCAGTGCCGCAGTCCTGACTGTATTTCTTGGATTGCTGATTGGGCTTACTGCCGGATACTTCGGAGGATTTGTGGATAGTGCCTTGATGCGTCTTGTCGATGTTATATATTCACCTCCAGAGACAATTCTGCTAATGGTCCTGGTAACCGTCTTCGAAAGAAACATCTGGAGCATCATTTTGGCCATCGCATTTACGCATTGGATGAGCACTGCGAGGCTCGTGAGATCTGAGACTCTATCCATCCGGCAGCGGCCTTTTGTTGAGTCGGCAATATCCTTGGGTGCCAAAGACAGCTACATAATCTTCAGGCACATAATGCCGAATTTGCTCTACATAGTCGTGGTCTCAGTAACATTGATGACAGCCCATGCAATCCTTACAGAGTCCTTCCTGAGCTTCCTGGGACTGGGAATACCACCACATCTTCCAAGCTGGGGAAATATGCTCAATGAAGCCCAGAGGGACATAATGAAGGGCATTTGGTGGACGACCATCTTTCCAGGTACAATGATCGTAATCACTGTGCTCTCGATAAATCTATTGGGAGATGAGCTCAAGACGAGGCTGGCACCGAACAGAGAGATGAGGACGGAGATGTGAAATGCAAGGGTAGCTCTTTTCGGCGTATTATTGCGCTGATTATAAGTTTATCTATTAAAACAAATTTTATTATTTGCTATTAAATGATCTTATTTGCGAAAAATTTATTACTAAA
>JAUCQD010000012.1 GCA_030372945.1 Methanothrix sp.
GAAGCAATGACCCTGGAGGAAATGATCAAGACGATCACAAGAGCTGGATACGAGGTGAGGAGAAACGGATCTCTGGAGCACGGTTAAGGCCGCTCACCTTTTTATTTTGTGCGTTTTCATAGCAAACCTATCTCTGTTTCTTTTTCTTCCACCTCCTTGCCCTCTATCAATTTCCGAAAGGAAGTTGCCCCATTGAAAGACACTTATCTCGGTTCCGGCCACGATCGGTGGCTGGACTATCAATTTCCGAAAGGAAGTTGCCCCATTGGAAATTTTCATAGTTCCTTCAGGATCTTTCATCCGTTTGTCCGCGCAATTCAAAGCGGTCCCATGCCGGAGAATGATGCCTAGTCGCCCCAAGACGACAGTATCTTCGCTTCAGATGTGACCGGAACTGGATGCAGAAGCTCGGAGCCTATTCGGTTCATGATCTCGCGGAGCATTTCGGCATAGGCTTCAGCCTTATCCTCTGGCACCTCCAGCAGAATCTCGTCATGTACCGACGCCACTATCCTGACATCCTCGCAGGCAAGACAGTCGTAAAGCTCGCACATGACCATCTTGATGAGGTCCGCACCAGTTCCCTGACATGGTGTGTTGAATAACTGGAACTTCGATGCCTTGATCCCAGTTCCAAACCTGGGCCAGACTCTTCTTCTGCCCAGAGCTGTGAAGGTGCAGGTCAGGGGCAGATCAAAGAATCCCTGGACACAGTTATGGAAGTGATGCTTGTGGGTAAAAGACATCTCCCGGATCTGCCTTTCTTGCCATTCTTTTACCCCTGAATAGGCCTCGAAATACTTGTCACGAGCCTGGCAAGCCTCTTCCAGCGACATGATTATACCATAATCAGAAAGCGCATGCCACTGCAGCGTCTCAGCCGATCCTCCGTAGATCAGGAGAAAGTTCACCACCTTGGCCGCGTTCCTCTGTTCCTTGGATATCTGCTCCAAAGGCAGCCCGGAGATCTTTGAAGCAGTCAGACGATGGAGGTCCTGACCTTCTCGGAAGGCTTCGATCATGGTTTGATCGCCGGATAAATAGGCTACGATCCGCATCTCGATGGTCGAGAAGTCTGCATTGACCAGCTTTTTTCCAGGCGGCGCTTGAAACAACCGTCTCAGTGCCAGGCCGTCATCACCCTTCTTTGGCACCTGCTGGGCATTGGGTCTCCTGCAGCTGAGCCTTCCCGTTGATCCTTGCAGCTGGAAATACTGGGAATGAATCCGGCCGTCTGATGGGTGAATGTGCTCCAGCCAGTCGTAGAGATAGTTAACCTGGGTGAGATATCCGCCGATAACTGAGCAGACTGCCCGCAAAAACGCTGCCTCTGCTAGCCAGTTCCTGCAAAACGGCAGCCTTGGTGGAATTTATGCAAAATCCTTCGTGCAGGAAGTAGGCCTTGATATCTTCCTGGAGGTTAGGATTGAGAAAGCCGTGGGCGCTCTTTCCTTCGTGCTGCACTGGAACGAAACCTCTCCTCCTGGCCTCGGCCTGCATGTCGCCGAACGCCTTTATTATCTGTGCCTCCTTCTCTGAGATCAGGGCTCGGGCTGAATCGGCATCCAGGTACATTCCAGATACTTCCATCTCTGCAATTGGCGATAGAGCGGAAAACTCTAAGCCAGCGACCTTTTCAAGCTCGTTCTTGGCGAGCAGCTCCCTGAGGATCTGTCTCTTATACACATCTGACGCT
>JAUCQD010000013.1 GCA_030372945.1 Methanothrix sp.
GAAGCAATGACCCTGGAGGAAATGATCAAGACGATCACAAGAGCTGGATACGAGGTGAGGAGAAACGGATCTCTGGAGCACGGTTAAGGCCGCTCACCTTTTTATTTTGTGCGTTTTCATAGCAAACATTCTTGGGCAGTGGGTGGCCGCGGAGGGCGCGATCTAGTTGCAGCGAGCGTGAAAACCCGACAGGGATTGAAACCTCTGCCAGGACCTGAATCGGGAAAATTGGAGTTGCAGCGGACTCCACGCCACAACCTTTTTTAAGTTATTCAACCATTTTAGTTGGGGGATTTTAATTATGGGGATACGTCTCTTTGTCATCTGTGGAATGATGCTGGTCACGCTCTTGATGGGCCCTGTCTCATCCCAGGGAATGGGCGACCAGAAAGGCTACGACTGGATGGGCACGCCCATCATCAGCAGCGATCAGTCAAGTCTGAAGACTCCAGACTATCTTAACCCTTACACAGCGGGCAGGCCAGAGTGGGACCCTTACGGCCCAGGATCGTCTCCGGTGCTGGCAAGACCTGAGTGGGATCCATATGGTGCTGATGGCATCGCAGGCTATGGAGCCTCGAGCGTGCAAATTGAACCTGCAGACCCTGTATCCGAGGGATTGACCGCCAGAGGAGCGGCAACCACTCTTTCCAACCAGCTTTACATACAGCGCGGCGTCGATCTGCTGACTGAGAGCAGCGCACAATTGGGCGAGCAATATGTCCTCTGGGCAAGGGTGGCAGGAAGGGGCAGCTTCCTTCTTTATGACTACAATCATCTGATACTGAACCAGGGATACGTTACCCCAGGATGGTACAAAATAACCGGCGTTTATGCTGACTATCTTGGTCAACACCTCTACCGCGTGGTCTTTGCAGGCTTTTCCAGCAACAACCTCTCAGTCCTCGTAAACTCAGGTGGTTATCCCACAACCTTGAGCCTGACAGGCCTGGTTGTAGACCAGAGCGGCCATGGAATGCCCGGCGTGAATGTGATCATATCCAATAACGAAGGTGGCAAGTTCACTACAATGACCGGCGCATCTGGCTATTATGCTATCGACGTGGCAACGGGAACTTATCTTGTAAACGCAGAGCTGCCGGGATACATTTTCACTCCGACCACAGTACAGGTCTGGTCTGGAATGGTATCGGCTGCAAGGCCAGTTGTGGGGCGCCCAGCCGCAACCTAATCCTCACTGGCAGGGAAAAAATCTTGGCCAAAGGGAAAAAATAATTTCATCTTGGCGGGACCACGTAGTTCCAGCGCCAAACCTTGAAGCTGATCGCCAATATACCCAGGAAGATCACCAGCACCAGCAGAGCTTGAAAGCCTTGAACGATCTGAATTATATCCATGCCTACACCTTAACTAAGAGCCCTCCCTTTTATCTGATAAATGTTTTGGTTTTACGTCTCCCAGACTGCAACAACCTTCTCTACGTTGATGTAATCCCTTCGGCCATTGTACTCCAGAACTATAACCCCGTCTGCGCTTCCTACGAGCTTTCCGCGCAGCCGCTCCTCCTCATCGCCTCCGAAGTAGACCTCGATATTCTTGCCGTAGAGATGCTCAGACATGAATTTATCCAACATATTTCGTCCTCCATTGATAATATACATCGTATTAATTGATA
>JAUCQD010000014.1 GCA_030372945.1 Methanothrix sp.
GGATCTATCGGGTCAGAGGAGATCGACGCAGAAGAACTTTATACAATTCTTGAGAAAAAAATAGTACCACTCTATTACGACAAGGACGATTCAGGCGTATCATCCAATTGGGTCAGGGTCATGAAGGAGTCGATAAAGAATGCAGCTCCAAAATTCAGCTCTCGAAGGATGGTCAAGGAGTATGCCCTTGAGTTCTACCAAAATGCCTTGAGATACGCCAACGATACGAGCTTGCAGGCGTGAGCTTGGTGATCTGTGGCAGCATGCAAATGAGACCAAAAAGATGAAATGATCATGTGACTTACAAGCAGGTCAAGGGTAAAGAGAAATGCGGGCAGAGTTGGTATTGGTTCTGATGCTGTTTCTGGTGGCCCCATCCTGGGCTTCTCACGAGGCTGGTATGGTTGGACCATATAACGTGTCCTTCGATGTGAATACCACAATGCAATACAGTGTCATTGTCGAAAAGCCCTCCAGTGGAGTCACTTCTGACGGGGTGAACTTCGAGAGGTACAACCTGACCGTCCAAAGCACTGATTACTTTGCCTGGATAGTTCTAACTCACTACGAAAAGCCTATGCTTGCCAACATCACAGCCAACGAGTACATTGTGCTAGCTGCCTTGCAGGGATCTGGAGCAGATGAGCCCAATATCTATCAGCCCTTGATAGACGGCCAGCCCGGAATTCTGGGAAACTTCAGATTCGACAGGCAATATCTTGGCCAGGGCCAATATAAAGAGGGCGATCTTGTCGTCGCGGCCAGCTACTCGCCGGATGGATCTGTTCGCGAGGATGGACAGTACCGCGGGAAGACCAACTGCCGTGTCATATCCACCTTTCCCTGGGAGGTCATCCGTGATCTGCTTTACACCTTGCATGTAGAGGTGCCCAAGGACGAGCAGATGCCTCAGAATCAGTCTGAACTATCAGCCTGAACTGCCAGATGCATTGAGCATTTTTGGCATTCGCAGATTCATGGAGGGTTCATGTAGACATTAGGTGATCTCTACATAAAAATCACCTTTTTATATTAAGCTGAGAACATGGTGCTTGGAGGAATTAAAATCAAAGCAATCAAACTGATACTATTTGTCGCAATGCTTGGAATGCTGATGGCAGTAGGCTCTGCCATTGATGGACCAGGTGACCATAAACATGATTTCGGTGGAGACCATCGTCACGATCATTACGATTGGCTGAGCCCGGGAGGGGTCTCGACCACTTACTACAGCTGGTCATATCCCGTCTATTATGACTACTACTGGTATCCGACCTACAGATACACCTATTACCCGACCTACTACTACACCACTCCCGTCTACACCACCTACTACTATGATCCAGTGGTGTACGATCCCTGGTGGGCTGTCAATGTCTATGG
>JAUCQD010000015.1 GCA_030372945.1 Methanothrix sp.
TGAGCTTGGAGGAAATGATACAGCATATTGCTAGAGCTGGATTCGTAGTTAGAAAGGATGAAGGGATGGAGAGATAGCCTCCTTCCCTGCTACTGATTTCCAGAGTTTTACATAGGGATGTGGGATAAAATTATAACGTTGGGGTAAAGGGGTAGAGAAGACCCATTTCCATCAGGGGATGGGATGAATCGTACCCCTTTCATCACTTTCGCCCCACCTAGATCAACTATATCTACCTTAGATGTAATCACCTCACAACCGTCAACCTTCGACTCGCTGGGTCAGGAATACAAGTCAGTTGCCTGTACCATTTATCCTGTAAAGTCGAACTTTGATTGGGCAACAACGTAGTCTGGCGAGGACTGCGTCGGGCTGCGACTACGTCGACTGCAGCTTCGATGTAATCTAGGCATATTCAAGCCTGTGGAGAGCCCGAAGGTGTTCCATGAATCAGGAAGCTCATCCCGTTTACGGGTTTGGGAGGAAGTCATCTGTACCATAGTTCCCCTGGTATCAACGACCGAAAGGGGGTCTGTGAGTTCCCAAATAAATCCTGGTGCGATGCACAGGCCTATTACTAGGGAACATGCGGGCCTGGCATTGTGCCCAGTATATTTCCAGCATACGTGTATGGCTCGAACGTCCAGGCGACCTCATCCGCCGAAGCTCTCTGTCGGAAGAGCGGAGGGTACCTGCAAAGCGTTCATACTCCATACGGCGACATTACAGTATGTGCATTCCCAGATGGTCGCACCTGCGATCTTCAATCGCTGGCTGCCGGGACATGCAATGCTGTGGATTACTGGACAGTTTACGCGCGTTCCTGGCTTGATGCACCATAGATCATATCGGCAAGCCCAAAAGCGCGAAGACGCCCATCATCCTCAAGCCGACGTAAATCATCAGGATCATGAAAATGTGTCTTAGCTGCTCGGCTGGCAGACGGTGGGCTGCCTTCACACCCAATTGAGCTGTAAGCACGCTCGTCCCGGCAAGCAGCATGAACTGGAAAAGATCGATATAGCCTAATGAATATGCTGGAAGCCCGGACGCGCCCCAGCCATTTACGATATAGGCAAATGTACCGCCGACTGCATTGAAGGCGATGGCAACTGTGGAGGTTCCAACTGCCTGAAAAATATTGAATCCCATGGCGATGATCATGACGGGAACCAAGATTACTCCACCGCCAATGCCCGTCAGCCCAGACACTACACCAACGGCCGTTCCCCAGAGGATGTAAGGCTTCATGTTCTCCCTTGGTTTGGCCAGGCTATCTCCTCTGGGAAGTATCTTCTCCGCAAGGAGCAATCTCATGGCTCCTGCAATCACTACTATTCCGAATACGGCTTTGAGCAGCTCACCTGGCGCATGAGCAGCTATAGTTCCTCCCAGGACTGCGCCCAGCAGGCCGGACAGACCAAGAGCGAGCCCGGGCCTCGACAGCACAGCGCCTCTGCAGTAATGGCCGTGGCAACCGCTCAGGGCGGTGGGCAGGATTACTGCCAGTGAAGTTCCAAAGGCAATCCTTGTAGCAATGGTTGGTTCTATGCCTGTTGAAGTCAGTGCCCAGATCTGCACGGGCACCATTATGAAACCTCCACCGATGCCTAATAGGCCGCAGGCAAAGCCGACGACAATGCCGGTGCCGAGCAGCACGAGGGTATATTGGAGCTGTGTGTCAAGGATCATCGTTAAGCTATTTTCAGCTCCTTATGCTTGGCCAAGATCTTGTCAGCCAGCCGATCCAGGGCCTGGAAGTCTGCCTTCCTGGGATGGCCCTTTGCCACCACGGGATCGAGAAATTGCAGCTTCAGATTGGGCATGGCTTTTGTTATCTGCTCCAGCATCCGGCCTCCCCAGCCAAAAGACCCGATGATCGACGCAAAATTGGCCTTTGGCCGCAGAGCATTGGCCAGAATGGCAACGAAAAGCGCATTGGGATGGGCTCCAGCCAGAATGGTGGGCGTGCCTATGACGACAGTGGCTGCATCTACCAGGGCCTCAGCCAGCTCTCCCACGTCATAGCTGGTTAGATCGAATCGCTTCACAGTGATCCCCCTGGCAATCAGGGCATCCACAAAGTAATCCACCATGATCCTCGTAGCACCATGCATGGAAACATAAGGCAAAATCACCTCGTTCTTAACATGGTCAGAAGACCAGTCGCTGTATGCGTCCAGGATGAACTTGGGCCTATTGTAAACCGGCCCGTGGCTGGGAGCGATACAATCGATCTGAAGGGCCTCGATCCTTGCCAGATGTTTCTTGATGCTCTGCCGGAAGGGCATCATGATCTCGGCATAGTACCTCTTGGCTGACTCGTAGACAGTTGCCTCATCCAGGGCGAAGAGATCGCTTGTGGCCAGATGAGAACCCAGAAAATCGCATGAGAAGAGAACTTTTTCTTCAGGCAGGTAGGTGAGCATTGTGTCCGGCCAGTGTACCCATGGTGCATGGATGAATTGTAGCGTCTTGCCGCCCAAAGGAATTTCGTCGCCGTCCTTTACTTCCTGGCCCCTATCTTTGGATATGAGGTCAAACTCCTCAAGCAGGCTCAAGCATGTGGCTGTAGCGGCTATCTTCGCATCAGGGTACAATTCGACCAGTTCCTTTAGGGTTCCAGAGTGGTCTTGCTCTGCGTGCTGGGAGACGATGTAGTCGATCTTCTTTATTCCTAGGCCCTTGAGATTGCCGATGAGCACTCCAGCCATGTTTGCGTCCACAGCATCTATCAAAGCTGTCTTCTCGCTGCCAGTGATCAAGTATGAGTTATAGCTTGTTCCCATGGGCAGAGGAATGAGGGCGTCGAACAGCCTCCTGTCCCAATCAATGGCGCCTACCCATTGCACTCCTGGCCTGATGTTTCTGACGGACGTCATTGTCGCTCTACCTCTAATTCAACTCTTATTTCTGACAAATATCTGCAAAGTATTTAAGGATATGCAGGGCAAATTCTTCGATAGGGATGGGCACGACTCGGGTCATCCCTTCTTTTTATCGTCATCATGCCAAATATTCTGTCAGCTTCACCTCCGCATCTTCGTTTGGTATGGCCGGTGGCTCGGGTCCAGGGCGGTTTGGTCCAAGGACTGCTCCTGATAGTCTGAACTTGCCCTGGCCCTTGCTCAGGCCGGGCTTAGGATTCTAAAATATCGCAAGAGACTCATCATCAGAGCTCTTCAATGTTTATCCCATCGTCGTCACCAGTCAGCTCGACGGTTGCATTGCCAAGGTAAGGATAGGTGCCCATCACAGACGTATATGCCTTGATTGTATAGGTCCGGCAGGCAGATCGTGGAAAGCGAATGCTCAGCTGCCGTCAGTGGTCGTGCTGAGGCCCACTGTGGTCTCAGCCGTCTCGACCGGCTCCTCTGGATAGACCTGGTGAATATCTTTTATGTCCGTGTTGGCATATTTTTTCAACAGCTCAGCATGAACAGATCTCGGATCGATATCCTGAAAGATGTCCGGATGGAACCATTTTGCGTAGTAGAGCATTGCCACGAGCTCCGAGAGGCCGCTTGCCATGTTTATGTCCATGATGTAAACCCTTCCAGCCTTGACTGCATCGATGCCGATGAACCCTGGCTGGGATATGATCTCCTCTTGCTTTGCCTTCATCTCCTCGACTGTTGGGTAGGTTCCGTTATATTGCCCGGAGGGCATGGAGTAGATGATGATCTGCGGATTTTGCTCGATGATCCATTCAGCCTCGACATGCGGAACGGTCACGGAAAGATCGGCTGCGATGTTTATGCCGCCTGCCTCTGCAATTCTGGCATTGCCCGTAGAGGCTCTATTACCAGTCCAGTCCATGTGGCCCATGGTCATGAAATAGACTGATGGCTTCCTGGAATCTGGTAGCTTTCCCGTTCGGTCGAGGATTGTTTGATAGTATCCGTCTATCCACTCTTTCATCTCCCGGGCCTGCTCTTCTTTTTGCAGCAGCTTTCCCAGATCATCGATCATGGGAAGCAGGGAATCGATGTGCAGCACCCTGTATCTCAGAACTGGAATTCCGTAATCAGTGAGCTTTTTCTCGTCGCTTTCTGGAAAGAGCGCTCCTGTCTTGGCAATGACGAGATCAGGCCTGATCTCAAGTATCCGCTCGATGTCTGCCTCGCGTCCGGACTCGCCCACTCTCTCTGCAGTTTTGAGACTGGCAGGTTTGTTGCAGTCTCCTGTTATTGCAACGATCCTGTCTTGAGCTCCCAGGGCACAGAGGACCTCGGCGGCCCCCGGAGAGAGGCAAACGATGCGCTCAGGGTTCAGGGGGACTGTCACATTGCGGCCGTCTTCATCTGTCAGAAAAATCGTCTGGCTTTCCTCTGCACAGATCGGGATGCAGAGTAGAGCAATAACCAGCAGCCAATTCACAACTCTCATAATTCACCACCATAAGAT
>JAUCQD010000016.1 GCA_030372945.1 Methanothrix sp.
TTCATGGGTATTTTAGCCGGAGCTGGCCTGGCAGCGGCCGGAGCTGCCATGCAAGGAGTGACCAGGAATCCACTCGTCAGCCCTTTCACTGTTGGAATATCCTCTGCCGCAGCCTTCGGTGCCTCCATGGCCATTATGTTTGGGGTCGGCTATACCGGCTCTGGGACCTATATCATAATCCTTTGCGCTTTTGCAGGTGCCGTTGGCTGTGCCATCCTGGTCTTCGGGCTGACCAGATTGAAGAAGACATCTGCCGAGACCCTGGTCCTGGCTGGAATCGCCCTTACTTACTTCTTTGGAAGCCTGACTGCGGTCTTGCAGTTCTTCGCCAATGAGCAGCAGTTAAATGCAATGGTCAACTGGACCTTTGGAACCCTCTCTGGAGCTGATTGGAACCGGCTTGCTGTGGTCACTGCGATGCTGGCCATGAGCCTTCCTGTCCTCTTCCGCCTATCGTGGGATCTGAATGTCATGTTCTCCGGAGGCGATGAGACCGCTAAATCTTTGGGAATCGATACGTCCCAAGTGAGAACGCTGGTTCTGCTCATCTCTTCTTTTATTGCCGCAGGGATCATCTGCTTTACAGGCATCATCGGCTTTGTGGGACTTGTAGGACCTCATGTAGCCAGGATGGCTATAGGAGGAGACCATCGATTCTTGCTTCCTGCATCATGCATTGTGGGATCGATATTGGTAGTGGGGGCAGATATCGTAGGCAGGACGGTAATGGACCCGATCATCTTGCCTATCGGGATTGTGATATCCTTTGTCGGAGTTCCAATGTTTCTCTATCTGATGATGACAAGGGACACTAGTTGGAGCTGAAGAAATTGCGAGTTCAAGATACAAGGAGCACCCGAATGATCGAGAGAACGACGATGTTCGAGAGTGCAGGCTTGAATTTAGCCGGAGTGCTGAGATACCCCGAAATACAAGACGCCAGAATTCCCGCGGTTCTGATGGTACACGGCTCTCTGGAACAGGATAGAGACGGCAACCTTTTGCAGAAGAGAGATGGAAAGCTAGCCTTCAAGAAGAACTTCTTCCTGGAGATCTCCAAGAGGCTCTGCTTGCCTGGCTTTGCCACATTTTCCTGGGATCGACGAGGCTTTGGTGATAGCGAAAAACCACAAAGGCCAGGGAGCTATCTGGATGATGTCAAAGATGCTCTGGCTGCACTGCAGGCTCTATCCCTGCAAACCGACATCATCGATCCCATGCGCATAGCCGTTCTGGGCCAGAGCGCTGGAGTCTATACAGCCTGCCTCATGGCAAAGGAAGACTCCAGGCCAAAGGCCTATGTGCTGCAAGGAGGGCTATTCAGCGATTATGAGAAGATGATGGCATTCAATTATAGAAGGGCAGTGGAGTATGCTTCCAGGAGCAAAGAATGCCTGAAATGGGTCGAAGAGACGGATCCAATTGGACTGGTCATCGGCCATAACCTCAAAGAGATGGCAAAGAGAGCCAGAAGAGGGGAGACTGAACAGGTGATAAGCTACAATGGAAGGACAGTAAAGCTGCATCACGATCCTACCTGCTACCAGGAGGAGTATGCGCCAGCCAGGCAGTTTAGATACATTCAAAAGCCGACCTTGGTGATTCATGGTGCATGCGATCTGAATGTACCTACAGAAGATGCCTTTCAGATCGAGAAAGAGTTGAGGGCTAGAGGAAATCTAAGTTCGCGTGTAGTCATAATCCCCAATGCCGATCACAGCTTTCAGGTCGTTCCTGATGATGAAGAGCTGCGCTTGAGGGAAAGGATGTCTCTGGAAAGCTTCCGGAGGCCTTACAGTGAACTCTATTTCCAGGTCTTGACAGACTTCTTGGAGCGTGTTCTATGAGATAGTGCTGTAGGACTATTATGGCGCATCTTTAGGCGCATCTTTAGCTTGACATTGTCTACGCTGGAGATCCTTATATCCCACATCCCGCAGGTGCAATTTCCAAAACCTAGCATTTTTCCTGCTAATGATTTTTTGAAAAATCGCATAGATGCAATAGCTTATTCTTGAGTCCAAAATTATATTCACTAATAATTATAACATCGATTTCGCTAAAGACAAATTAGCACGCTTGGGCCCTGTTTAAATTATTTATATTTATTTTAATCATAATTGAGTCTATGATCTTGTAATATATTTCAATTTGTAAAACTAAAAAATTCAAAATTCCTTATGGCCTACCTGCGGAAACCCTCATGAGCCACAGGACGGGGCTCATGCCCGAAGAATGTAAAACAGATAAGGTATGATTGCCCAGTTATTCTTGATATGGGCAGTGAAGGCTCTACCCACATTGGGACTATAGATCCCGCTGCGGAAACTAGCCAACGTCTCACGAATGCCAGAATGCGTCTGTTGAACGCGTATAGGAATTTGCACCATCGAGGACATTTCAGCTGCCCATATCAGGACGGTTTAATGGTTATGGAGAAGCAATTGAATAAAGTTTGCGGAGCAGACATACACAAGAAGTTTCTCATAGCTACCATACTATCCAGAGAAGGCACAAAGCAAACTGATAGATTCGGCATGACCTTAGACGATCTCCTGGCTTTCAAGAACTGGGTCATTGAAAATGGTTGTGAGCAGGTAGCAGTTGAATCCACCGGAGGCTACTGGATTCCTATTTATTCAGTTTTAGAGGGCTCGGTTGATTTGATAGTAGCTAACGCTTACAAGATCAAGCACACGCCGGGACGTAAGACAGACAAAATCGATTCTCAGTTTATTGCTGAACTATGCCTTAACGGCATGATTGAGCCCTCCAGGATATTTCCCAAAGCAGATCGAGATCTCAGAACGCTATTAAGAGCCAGAGAAGGTTACGTTAACGATATGACACGAGAGAAGAACAGGATTCATCATGCCCTTGAGTCATGCGGCATAAAGATCTCCTCGGTTCTCTCAGATATCTTCGGCAAGACTGGTAGATACATCCTGAACTGCCTACTTGAAGGATTGGAGATTGAGGATATCCTTAAAGGCATTAAGATAAAAAGTATCAAGAAAAAATCGGACTTGATCAAAGAATCAATTAGAGGTAGCATAGATATCACACAGGTCCTCTTGATACGCGGATCATTGGAGCAAATCGCCGCCATTCAGAAGCGAATCGACGAGCTTGAAAAGGAGATCAAGAGCAGAATCGCCAGCAGAAAAGACGATCTTAGGATAGCGATGTCCATTCCTGGTGTAGGATTCATTGCTGGAGCCACTCTTCTCTCTGAGATCGGCAATATCAATGATTTTAAGAATCCAGATCAACTTGCAGCTTGGGCAGGTCTTGTTCCCTCAGTCTATCAATCGGCAGGAAAGCTCATTACTGGTAGCATCACTAAGCATGGATCAAGGCATATCAGAAGAATTCTCGTTGAGATTGCACGCGTTATCGCCAGGATAAAAGACTCAAAGCTAAAGAGATTCTTCCTGAGAATAAAGGCCAAAAAAGGATCAAATGTAGCCGCAGTAGCACTTGCCCGGAAAGTGTTATGCATACTTCATCACCTCTTGACTAATAGGGAGATGTACCAGGAAGAAGGAGTTCAAAAGAACGTAAAGCTGAGTATTGAGAAGACAGTCCCATCGGTCGAAATGAGCTTGGAGGAAATGATACAGCATATTGCTAGAGCTGGATTCGTAGTTAGAAAGGATGAAGGGATGGAGAGATAGCCTCCTTCCCTGCTACTGATTTCCAGAGTTTTACATAGGGATGTGGGATA
>JAUCQD010000017.1 GCA_030372945.1 Methanothrix sp.
CGGATGCCTTCATCATCCAGATAATTATAAAAAATAATAGCAGATTTAGAGAGAAATATCGTAGCAAGGAATGGATTGCAACTCTCATACTTCTGCATATATACATAACTGTAGATAAACCATTCGATGCACAGGATGAAAGGATTCAGATTATCGAATCAGACTCAGCATTTGAATCAAATTTAGCATATATTACCCATAAATGACCTAGATAAGACCTACATAACCTCTACATGAAAAAAAGGGTTATTATCTTCCCTGATAATCGATTCTTTGGCGGGATAGGAGAGTGGGGACTTATCCTTCCGCCTGGGCAGGAGCAAGAACGATGTCCGGCTCCTGCCATCCCTCCTGGTTAATTTCTCAAGTTCGCTACCTTCTCTTGGTGATGATTGAGAGCACATCTGAGTCCTTGAGCTCGTGGTCCAGACCCACGGACTGGCCCGGAAACTTGGCGCTCTTTCCCCAGACCAGAGCATAGCGGAAAAGATTCACGAAGTCGCGGTGAAGGTGCTCGCACACCGACTTTACAGTGCTTCCATCCAGGAGCACTAGGGGCTCTTGCATGTCGGCCTTTCCCCCTTTCGGCTTGAGGTATACCCTTATGAATCCCAGACGCTCATAGATCAGATCCTTCAGATCCTCAAGTCCTTCGGTTGTCGCGCAGGAGATGGGCAAAAAGTCCCTTCCGAGCTCATCGCGGATCTTATTCTCAACGCCTCCGTACCTCAGGTCGAACTTGTTTATCGCCACGACGCTTGGGATGTAAACTCTGTTTCCTGCCAGGAAGTCAACCAGGCTGTCGGTATCAATGTCTTCGCGAATGGTGACACTCGCATTCACAATGCCGTAGGCACGGATGATCTCGGCGATCTCGAACTCGCTCATTTTGGTGAGCTGCACAGTGCTGCGCACGATTATGCCGCCCTTCTTCTCCTGGGTGATGTGAATGTTGGGCGGCTGCTTGTCAAGCCTAATTCCTGCATCATACAGCTCGCGCTCAAGAATGTCCAGTCTGTAGTTGAAGACGTCTCCTAATAGTAATATAATGTCCGCGGCTCTGGCAGCCGTTATCACCTCTCGGCCTCGACCCTTGCCCCGTGCAGCTCCCTTGATGATGCCCGGCATGTCCAGTATCTGGATCTCAGCGCCCTTGTACTTCATAACCCCTGGAATTACCTCCAGGGTGGTGAACTGGTATGCTGCAACCTCAGACTTTGAACCTGTCAGGTAGTTGAGGAGGCTGGATTTGCCGACGGATGGGAAGCCCACCAAGGCCACTGTAGCATCGCCTGACTTCTTGATGTAGTATCTTCTGCCCTGGCCTCCACCCTTGATCTTTTGAAGCTCTTGCTGCGCCCTCAGCTTCGCGATCTTTGCCTTGATCTTGCCTAGATGGTGCTCAGTGGCTTTGTTCTTTTGAGTATTGAGGATCTCCTCTTCCAGCGCCTTGATCTGCTCCTCGATGGTTGCCATTTATCATCCTAGATGGATGCCTACCCCTTTATAAGATATGGGTTTGCTGCCTTTGGCAATCGGATTCTTGGTCGTCTACCAATAAAGATCCATAAAACATGAAGACCATAATTGAACGTTCCAATTGGATCTCACCAAAAATAAAACGCTTATGAACCGCCATATGTCTGGCGGCAGTTGTACCATCTCGATCAAATTCTCTTTCGTTCGGGTTCGTTCGGTATGGCATTTATCAATCGTTCGAGAGGAGTGCCAGGTTGCAGTAATATGCGATCACGATGCAAGGAGCGAAATGTGAAATGACAAGACTCAATTTGTTGGTTGTACTTTGCCTCATTGGCTTTACGACAGCATCAGTGCCCGCTTTCGGGGAGGAAGTTGAGATAGGGCCTGCAACTGTATCTTTGGATCTGGCGAGCGCAGGATCTTATACAGTCGAAATGGGAGAAAGTTCGGAATTGGAGCATAACTATGACC
>JAUCQD010000018.1 GCA_030372945.1 Methanothrix sp.
GCATGGAGCCATCTCCTCTGCCTTCTCGTAAAGGCTATGAATCTGCCTTGCTCCCTCGCCCACAAATTCTCCAATCAAACTGGTGGCCTTCACAGGTAGCATAGGAACCTTTGCCTCAGTGCTTAGAGCCTTGGCGATCATGGTCTTTCCCGTGCCTGAGACGCCAAAAAATAGGATATTGCGCGGAGCCCAGCGGCCGAACCTCTCCGGATCCTGCAGGAATCTCTCCACGATCCGCACCTTTCGCTTGGCGGTCTCCTGGCCTATGACGTCTTCGAAGTGCACGTCGAAATCCACAGTATTCTTGGGCTCTGCCTCTTGCTCGACCTTGATGGTGGTCCCAGAGCCCACGACTGAGACTCTCGGATATACCTTCACCACCTGGAATGCAAAGTCTGGATATAGTCTGCGGTCAAACAAATAGCATCCAGGCCTGACGGCCTCTCCATACCACTGCTCCCGGGCATAAAGCTCGAAGAGCTTGGCGTCGGATACAACAGGATGCTCCTGAAAAAGGCTCTTCAGGGGATAGCCGGCCGGTCGAAGGAGCATGAATCTAGCACCTGCTGCCTTTTTGCCTTCCAGCTTTCCACCTTGTGCCCTTATTCCGCTCTTCTGGATCGATCGCACAAGCCAAGATCTTGCGGACTAAGATAGTTAAACTTGCTGGCCAAGTGATGCTAGGTCTTTTGTGACAAGGTGTGCGAAGCATTCGATGGGCCTCCGATAGTAATTAATATTACCTCCTCCAAGCAGTAACCAAATACATGCAGTAGGAGGTTATTATTCATGGCAGGTGGTAATGGGCTGGCAATTGGTATGATGGTTATCGGTTTTATAATCTTGTTCTTGGTGCCGCTGGCTTTCTTGACAAGCCTGTTCTGAAGGCTTGATACGCCTAGAGGAATCCATCTTTTATTATTTTAATACCATTAAGCACCATCAATCACCGTCTACACATAATCAATAAATCTTTATAGATGTGCCTCAAACATAATCAAAGAAAATACTAAGTTGTTGCTCAGGGCGTAAGCCGACAACGGTGAAGCAGGTTGAGACGAATCGTGACTGTTATGTTGTTGTCCTTGGTTTTATATCCTTCAGCTTGCCAGGCCAGCGAAGAGAACGATCTATGGCTGCTTTTATCAAGTTACGAGGATATCGGCATCACAGTGAATGATCTGGCTTTTTTTCTTGCGACGCATGGATACAATGCCAAGCCCGAAGGATCCTATGTTGTGGTAACTTTGAACGATAGCAAAGATGTATATCTCACGCCCAATGGAGCTTCTCCAAGGCTTGCAGACCTATGGATGACCCCTCCTACCAGCCAGGCAGGACCAGTCCAGGTAATACCTAGCGGTGCCATAAAGATCAATGCTACGTACAAAAGGACTGACGACTCCGAATTCATAAATACCATCAGCAGGTATGTTATCTTTCCTGTGGCCCCTCTGGGGATGTGCTATGACGGTTCACAAAAACTGCAGATCACTTACAAAAATTTCGACTACAGCGTTGTGTATCTGTACGACCCCAGTGGATTTGACTCGCAGGGGCATATCTGGATTGTGGTGGAGGACAAGGATAGTCCAGGTACCTGGCAGGCTGTGGATAGCTACTACGGGACTGTGAATGGCCCAGAGTACTATACTGCGCCCTATAGCTTCGCGGACTTCAAGTATCTCGACTCGATCAACCCCAAATGGAGGATGGCATGATGAGACCCGAATTGTTGATGCAGCTTGTACTGTGCCTATTGATTGCGGCTAGCTGCATAGCCACGGCTGAGCAGTCGGACATTGTCAGCAAGTTAGCTGATCGAGCCGATCTTGGCAGTATGAACCTCTCGCACATGAATCTCTGCGGTCGACATTTGAACCAATCGAATTTGACGGACGCCGACCTGAGCGGCTCCGATTTGAGCGGTGCTTTCCTGCAGTCGGCATGGCTGATAAAATCTCGTCTGATAGGCACAGTTATGGTCAAGGCCGATCTGACAGGGGCTGTTCTCAAAGGGGCGGATCTTCGCAGGGCCGATCTTACAGAAGCCACCCTTGTAAGGTCTCAGATGTCAAATATAAATATTAATAGCGCCACTCTGAGGAATGCTGACCTTACAGAAGCAGATCTCTCCGGTTCAGATCTCTCAGATGCTGAACTTTCTGATGCCAGGCTTTTCAGGACGGATCTGAGCGGTGCAAGACTAAAGGGCATATATCTAGTCAATGCAAACCTAATTGGGGCCCATTTGAGCTGGACTGATATGAGCATGGGCTATCTTTCAAGAGGGCAGTTCTCCAGGGCTGAACTTTACAATACAAACTTAAGTGGTTCGGATCTACAGGATGCTGATTTTACAAGAGCATATCTCATGGGCGCAGATCTTGCTGGTGCTAACCTGAATTCTGCTAGCCTTGCTTATGCAGATTTGACTGGTGCAAAGCTGATGGGCGCTAGCCTGAATTCGGCAAAGCTTCCTTATGCCGATTTGACC
>JAUCQD010000019.1 GCA_030372945.1 Methanothrix sp.
CTAACTCACGGACCATCTCACGCCTTGGCTGGAACTCTTCGTTCTCATCAAGCAGGCCATCCACGGCGGTGATAATGAACTTGGAAAGAGATGTGTGTGCCTTGGCCGCGGCCTTCACCCAACGCTCTTTATGTGGCCGCGAAGGATGGTAGACGTAGGTATAGCGCTCCTTATCCGGTATAGGCATAAGGCTAAATTAATCGCTATGCTATAAAGCTTTTACTCAGTAGAAAATGATTTTATTCCCAACCGGAGCATTCTCGGTAACAATTGGGCCCCGCATGATCATCATTCTAAAGCAAAGGCATTTTATCTTCTAACAGCTGTCTGGGGGTCGGCGCAAGGATGGTAGCCCTTATGGGTGAGATGCAGACCGTGGCTCGGTTTTTGATAACCAGCACATCCTCGCCGAAGCTTACATCTGACCTTTCGCTGGCTGAGAGGGTTCACATGGCGCTGGTCAGGCTCTCTTGCGGAGACGAGGTCTTTGTGGGCTGTTAGAAGTCACGCAAGGCCACTGCAGGGCCACGGCCATGCCCACATCTTTTGCGAGTGCAACCCTGGCCCGGAGCGGGGCTGCAATGGCGAGGTCACGCACGTCACAATCTATGCCCCCACGGGCTTTGCCTCATCTGAGCTGGAGGTCCTACAGAGGTTAAGGGATGTCTGGGGGGCCGGAGCAAGATCGCATCTCATTGGAGCTGCTGGGCTTTGGCTGGCCGGAGGACTTCGCTGGCTGCTGCCTGCTGCTGGCCAGGTCGTGCGTGTGGCTCTCCCGGACGCAGTTCATTCCACGCGCCACCCTAAAGTGACGAGGGCAGGAGAGGTCAAGCGGGATGCTCGGGGCTTGCAGATCGGCGGCCCTGAGCACGAGCTGAGAAGGCTGCTTGGGCTGGCGGGTTTTCCCGAGCCTTTGGCGGTCGAGACGGTGGCTGGCACGAGCCTGGGCGGGCGGGGGGGCACTGTGGCGGGAGTTTTGGTGCAGGAGGGAGAGCGGCGGGGGAAGGCGAGCGGCCTACGATCGAGGATACGGATTTCTAATCGAGTTCCCTGAGGCGGTGCAGGGGCCGGTGGCAGTGGGGTATGCGAGCCGCTTTGGGATGGAGGGATTTGTGGCTGCTTAGGCCAGATATATTAATCTTTGAGAAAGTATTATCAAACAGGAGAATGCATTGAACGATGGAGCCATCTCATGGATAAAAATGAAACCCTGGAACGGATTCGCAATATCGTGTCTGAATTCGAAGAGGTTGATCTGGCTTATGTCTTTGGCTCTTTTCCAGAGCGGGAGGACTTTCATGATATCGATGTTGCCATTCATCTGTCCAAAGAGAGATCTCCGTATCAGAGGTTTAAGCTATCCCAAAAGATTGCAAGAAGTCTGGAACAAGGAATCCAGCCCAGGGTTGATTTCGACGTTAGAATTCTCAACTATGCTCCTGCTTATTTTCAATATGAAGTAATAAGCAAGGGAGTAGTGGTATTGGAAAGGGATCGAGAGGAGAGAGTAGATTATGAAGCTCATCTCACCTCTGAATACCTGGATTTGAAGTACATGTATGATCGCCTTGATCGAGCCTTCCTGGCAAGAGCCTGAAATGAGAGTGCTATTCCATCTCAGAGAGCTGGACGAGTCGCTCAAAGACTGGGAAAGGTACCAGAGGTACACTCTGGACGACCTCATGAAGGACAGAGATAAAAGGAATATGATACTTCATGCCTTGCTGGTTAGCATTCAGGCAGCGATAGATATCTCAAACCATTTGATATCGCAAAATCAGCTCAAGAGACCGGCAACATATCGAGAAACATTCGACCTTCTGGGTCGGGCTGGGATGATTTCGGAAGAGCTGGCCGAAGATCTCTCTGACCTGGCAGGATTTAGGAATGTTCTTGTTCATATCTATTGGGATCTCAATTTGGATGAGATCTATGGCATACTGCAAAATGACCTGAAGACGATGAGATTGTTTAGAGAAGAGGTAAAAGAGCTGGTGAGGTCGAGCGGCCAGGAAGCGGAGGATAGGGGGTGGGCTTTGTGATCTGGGATTTGCAGATGACAATTAAAGATAGGACCGGGTTCGTTCATGCAAGTTAAAATTCAGACTTTGACGCCTCTTTGGACCGGCGGCGTGGATGGCAGCATGGACTGCATCCACGAGACGGGCATCATCGGAAGCATGCGCTGGTGGTACGAGGCGATAGTGAGGGGGCTGGGCGGAAGCGCGTGTGATCCGAGCAATACTAAATGCAGCTTTAATGCTAAAGATTATCGGGAATCATCTGCGGTCGATGAGCGCCAGCGTCTTCGAGATGCAGGGCTGTGCGATGTGTGCCAGGTGTTTGGCGCTACGGGATGGCGGCGGAGGTTTCGTCTAGATGTCGTAGATTCAACCAAACCCATATGGACTCAAGAAAATCGTATGCTCAATATCCGGCCGCCAGACCGCAACAGGGGATGGTTCTTGCCGCCAGGACGGATGGGAGCGCTAATCCTAAATTTTTCAGGTGATGGAAAGACTCTGAGACTTCTTGGAGCCTTAGTTTTATTCTTGGAGAAATGGGGCAACCTCGGCGCAAAACCACAGTTGGGGTATGGTGTATTCAAGATTACTAACAGGAGTGAGGTGCAACAATTTGCTCGGCACTCCTGGCATGACGATAAAAAATTTTATAATAATGGACTAAAAATTCATAATGGGTCCGACACGAAATGGCCCGACTTGCGGCGTTTTGGCTTTTGCCGCTACCGCTTCA
>JAUCQD010000020.1 GCA_030372945.1 Methanothrix sp.
GAGTATTCTCGCCGGAGCACAATCAGCGCTACACCTCTTTAGATGTGGCCCAAAAAGCGCTTGAGCCTCAGGCTCAGGCGGAGACGGAGGAGCAAAAAGCGATCCTCAGGGACTACCTGGCTAAAGTTCTCAGAAAGGAGGAAAATGAGCTGGTGCTGCCGAGCTCTTCGCTCAGGGTGAGGATGTGGTGGGAGAAAAATACTAGGTAGGCTCCGAAATGATAAAGAGCATCGATTCATGAGCGAATCATGTCGACCTGCGAGGGGAGGCAAAATTGGCAAGGCAGCCTACCTTGACATTGTCAAGTATTTTAAAAGCTCAATTTCAGCATGAGCCTTGCCAAGAAGCCATTCTTGTTCAGCGATCCTTGCCTGATCTTTGTACTTGTTTCCGTTACCACTGAATGCTTTTTTTGGGAGGCACATTACCGATTCTCGGCCAATTCTGTCTTCCATCGGCAAGGTAGACTTGGATGAATGCCATATTCACGAGCTACTTGAGCAAGAGGCTTGCCTGCATCGAGCTCAGCCAGTAACGATATCTTGAAGTCTCTATCGTAGCGCCGACTCTATGAAGCTGGAAGCCCTGCATTTTCAGGGGCAAGGGAGGAAGTCACGAGATCCAGCCTTCAAGTGCTTTCACCAGCGCATAAAGCGTTTCATTTGCAGGCACCGGTATTCCATGTTTCTTCGCCAGTCGGATCACAAAGCCGTTTATCGAATCAATCTCCGTAACCTTCCCCTTTTGAACGTCCTGAAGCATACTGGAGGTGTTCAGGGCGGTCTTTGAGGCGACAGAATTGACGAACTTTAAAACATCATCCTTTTCGGCTTCGATTCCTTCCATCCCTGCGACTTTTACGCATTCCTCGACGATTCTCTCGACTGTGCTCTTCAGTTGGCAAGAAAGAACTATTCCATTGCTTTTTCCGACCAAAGCAGTTATCGGATTTATAACTGAGTTCACGAAAAGCTTATTCCATTGCTGTTTTTTGAAATCCGGCGCAAATTCTATCTCGTATCCATTCTGTTCAAACCTCTTTTTGAGGAAATCTTTCACGCCGTTGATGATCCCGTCCTCAAAAACTGTTTTTGCAATTCCCTTCAGCTCAACGCTTCCGTCCTGCGAAAATTTTACTCCAATGGAGGTTACCCCTTCATAGACCCTTTCGGGTGGCAAATTTAGCATCTCTTTATTTCCCATGCCATTCATTAAAAGGATGAATGTTGCACGCGAAAATTTCCCATTTAGCAGGTCATGCTCTCCTATCTCCCGGGATACCTGTGGCAGAGAATGGGACTTGACACAAACGACCACAAGTTCTGGATCAAATGGGGAACCAATCAGCTCGTCAATGCTTGAAAAGCAATGCTTGAATCTGATGGATTTTGTTCCATCAAAAAGGGTTACCTTTAAGCCATTTTCTTTTATCTTTCTAATATGGCTCTCTCTTCCCAGAAGCGCAGTATCGTCAAGTGCTTTGCCTTCCGATGAGTCGATGCCAGAGAGCAGAAAGCCGACAAACGATCCTATCGCTCCAGCTCCGTAAATGAGCGTTCTTATGCTATCACATCCGCAAACTGATGCTCATTCGCATTTAGCAAATTTTAATTTATCTCTTTTGCAATGCCATAAAGTGAGCCCAAACGAGGGATGCTATCTTTGGTAGGACGGCGAAAGAGATTAGGAGATGGATGGCTAATGATTCATTGAGGGTCACAAAAAAATGAGGGCCACAAAAAACGATTTAACCTTGAGGATGCATATGATGAAACATATTCTCGTGGCTGCCTTGTCGGCCATACTAATACTGGTTTCAGCAGTTTGGGCTGAGGAGATTGCTATGAAGAGCATTAAAGTGAATCTCGGCTTTGAGAAGGTTCCAGATGTGCACACATGCCAAGGAGAGGACATCTCGCCAAAGATTGAGGTTCTGGAGCTGAATGCCACATCCATGGCAGTGATAGTAGATGACCCGGATGCACCGTCTGGCACCTTCACCCACTGGCTTATCTGGAATATACCGCCTACAGAGGTTATACCTGAGGCGATTCCAAACAACGCCACGATCAAGAAGCCCATTCAGGCAGTTCAGGGAAGGAACAGCTTCGGAGAGATAGGGTATGCAGGGCCTTGTCCGCCTCCCGGAAAACCGCACAGGTACTTCTTCCGCGTCTTCGGGCTGGACAGCATGTTGGACCTGCGGCCAGGGGCGACGCGCCAGGACCTGGAGAAGGCCATGAAAGGCCACGTGCTGGCACAGGGTGAGGCCATGGCGACCTATGGACGGTGATTTCTTGGGCAATTCACCAAAACAGCTCGGACGGGAGAGGCTTCTGCATCCTTTACCTTGATGGGAAGGCAGATGAGGGAATATCTTCCTGGAGAGACATTTGCAAGATCGATGCCTTCCAGGATAAGGATGTCATTTTCCAGGAGGATTCGATGGACGGGAGCAGAATCGTCACCATATCTGTCCACAGAAAGGCAATCGATACCCACCAGGCTGACGCCCATGGAGACACAAACTTGAGCCACGTCTTTGGACAGATAAACATAATCTTTTGAGAATTTAGGGCTGTGTAATAGACGACGAGAGGAGTTTTTCGTCTTGAAGAGCAGAGCTTCACCCCTAATTTTCTTGAGGCCATTCAGAGCTGAAACTGGAATTGGACCGGCATCGTCCATGCCATCGAAGAAGACCACCTGAGCTGGGACGATAAAGCGACCCGGTGGGTACATATCCAGGGGCTTGCCACCTTTGATAATATGAGATGGAGAGTCAAGATGGGTGCCTGCATGCGAACTCATGCTGAGAGCCGAGAGACTGTATCCCGCACCATCCTCTAATCTTGCCATCCACTCCTGGTTGAATTGTCTGTCACCAGGATATGTGGCCACAGATCCCAGAGATATGCTGATGTCATAGGTCACTGTCTTGATTTTACAGGCGTCTGCATCTTCGAGCGGAGACACGTTTGCATGCCACATGAGATTGATTTGGTTATTTCTTATCAAGAACTTTGATGAGATGATATCCAAACTTGGTCTTGATAGGTCCGAGTACCTTTCCTTTTTCGCCTTCAAAGGCTGCCTTCTCGAACTCCTGGACCATGCGGCCCTTTCCAAACCAACCCAGGTCTCCCCCCCTTCTGCTCGATGGGCATTGCGAGTACTTCCTGGCCATCTCGGCAAAGCTCTGGCCCGCTGCAAGTTTTTCTTGAACCTCTTTTGCTTTCTTGTCGGTCTTGCACAGGATATGCGCAGCATGTACTTCTTTTACCATTGTCCAAAATGTGGCAAGAGAAGGTTAAATAATTAGGGGTCAAGTACCAAATGGTCAAGTACCAAAGTCGATCGAACAGAGCTTGCGGGCGGAGAGATCCAAGGGATTACCGAACGATGATCTCCTGCACCCTTCCAACATGTCCGTCCTGCAGCCTCACCTTTATGCCGTGCGGATGAAATTTCGAGTTCGTCAGGATCTCTCTCACGATCCCTCGAGTCCTCTTGCCGGTGCGCTGGTCCTTCTTGAGGACTATGTCCACGACCAGACCAGGACGGATGTCCTTGCGCTGCTGTCCGCTTCTTGCTTGCGGCTTTTCAGACTCCCGATGCATTAACCTCACCAATCTCCCTTTCCAGGTCCGAAAGATACCTCTTCAGCACCTCAGCCCTCTGGCTGGCAAGCTCTCTGGCAGTCTTGGTATGCATCCCTGATTCCAGCTTAAGAAGCTTTTTGAAGAAGTGATCCAAATTCCACTTTCTGTCGTCAGGCTCTCTGGTCCTGCAAAAGGGGTCGTCTGGATTGTAAAGCGCCCTTCCAAGTGTCCCACCAGTTGCGAAGACTCTGGCAATGCCTATAGCGCCCATGGCATCCAGGCGATCAGCGTCCTGAAGAATCTTGGCCTCCAGGGTGGCAGGAACTACGCCCTTGGAGAACCTGTGAGCATCCACAGCATAAAGCACTTTTTGCCTGACTTCTGAAGAATGTCCGACCTTCATCAAGAAGTCATCGACAATTCTTGAGCGTTGCGATTCCGTACTATTGGAGAGCTTTGACCCTTCTCCTGCATCGTGCAAAAGAGCTGCAAGAAGCAGCACCTCCATGTCTGCGCCCTCTTTTTCTCCGATGATTTGAGCGTTATTGTAAACCCTCATGATATGAGAAAGGTCGTGGGCAGGGTCAGCTTCGCTATACATGGTCTGGATCTCGCTTAAAGCGGATTTAATATAGAAGCTATTCCTGGAACACATCAAACCGAGGGGTTTTTCGCTCTGGAGATAAGAGGGTTTCCGAAGATTGGCTCTTCGTATTTAGTATGATTTGACCTGAATCGGAAATTCTCTTTGCCTTTTTTGGTGAAACGCGATGCTCTAACTCTATCACAGAGACGCAGAGGAGATGACCTATGCCGACCTCAACATACAATTTAGCGAGGAGCCAAAAAAAATAACTCTGGATTCGATGCCCAGATCCTATGTCACATCGATGGTTATGTAGTTGCTCGGCTTGTCGAATATTGTGAACAGCGACATGTGCCTTCCAGGCGTGTCCGCATAGAACCAGATGTACTTGTAGCCAGGAGTATTGAAACCGTAGCTGTAAAGCTTGATAGTTCCGTCGGGGTAGAACTCATACATCTTCATGGTTCCGGTGTAGGGCACATACATCAGGTTCTGGATCCATCCACCAGTGGGACATGTTGCGTACCACGACCAGCCAGCAGACGATGCTACCCACAGCGCTGGCGAGTTTCCCGGAAACGTCTGAGAGAACGACGCCCAGGGCATGAAAGTTCCGCTGTAGTACACCGCAGTTGGCGGAGCGGTCAAAACATCGTAATTCAACAGGACCTTCTGTTGAGTGACCGGCGGAGCCTGGGTTGTATATGTCGCAGTTATCTTGCTGCTTGTTACAGTATTTGATGTCCGCCCAACAGATCCCAATGGGATAGCCGACTTTCCTGTCTGGACTGTTGAGGTAACCGATTCTTGTACAACTGTAGTCGTCGCTCCGGGTGTGGTAGTTCTGACCACTGCTGTCGAAGCTGGCAGCCCTGAAGCTGACTGGGGCGCTCCGGGATAAGCGCCGACTGTCCCAAGCCCCGTCTGATCGTCCTCGGCCAAAACAATTCCAGTCAATGAGATGCCCAGACATAAAATACTTAGCAGCAAAGCTTTGCGCAAGTTGAAGCTCATATAACCTCTCCTATCCTCACTTAAATCCATCATTATTACAGCTTGACATGAGTTCCATGATCCATGAGCTATGCCACATCGACCACAATATAGTTGCTCGGAATGTCTGCAATTGTGAGCATTGTGATGTACCTTCCAGGCGTGTCCGCTCGGAACCACCTGTACTTGTAGCCCGGCGTGGCGAAGCCGTAGCTATAGTACCTCGTAGTTCCATCTGGATAAAGATCATAGACCTTCATGGCTCCCGTAACCGGGACGTACATCAGTTCCTGAATCCAGCCGCCTACTGGGCAAGTTGCATACCAGGACCAGCCAACCGATGATGCGATCCAGAGCGCAGGAGAGTTCGCAGGGAATACTTGATAAAACGATGTCCAGGGCAGATAAGAGCCACTATAATACACAGCAGCAGGTGGAGCGGCCTGGATATCATAAGCAAGCAATGTATTCTGCTGCACTACTGGTGGTGCCTGAGTGTAATACAAAGCAGTCACAGTACCCTGGCTAGATGTCGCAATGGAGCTTGTTTCGGCTGTCACCGGCTGCATTGAAGGCGTTGTTGTGGCAGTGGTGGGCTGCGTGGGATATGCGGCGGGAGACGTCGTTGTTGTAGTCGTAGCCGGCGTTGGAGTAGGCACCTGGGTGGGCGCACCTGGATAAGCGCCATACGTTGTCGACTCATCCAGGGCTTCCACCACTCCGGTCAGCAAAAGTCCCAGACATAAAATGCATAGGACAGACAATAAATTGAGCTGTATGTCTCTCATTTTTGACCTCCTACATTACTGTTTTCCATTTTAAGGGTTTAAACATCAAAAGATATATAAGAATCTACTCGGAGATTTTCCTAGTTCTTCACAAATTTCTGTGAGTAATCTTTGGATATCGATTCGCAATTCCTGATACACGGCCTCACAATGAGTCTGGCGTGATTGCCGGCTGCATGAGTCGAATCTCGCCATCAAACGAAACTATTTGGATAGTTTCTCTGGGAACGCCAAGGCCAATCTCCATATCGCGATAGAAGTGAATAAAGTCCAGATGGGCTTGGGACGAAGTTGCTTGGAATCATGCTGCCTTCATAGCGGCAATGATCAAACTCGATCACTTGCTGATGACCACCTTCGGCCTGACAGACTGACTCAAAAAAAGCGATAGTAGTTAGGAGTACTGGTTAGAAAAGCAGGCAGAAGACCCCCTTTAATGCAGTACGCTTCCCGATCGCCTATTACTTTCGCACTGCCCTAGTCAGCTATATCTTCTCAACGATACATCAAGGAGTACTAGGGATGAAGACAGCCTACAGGTTCAGGATGTATCCGACTAAGCAGCAGGAAGCTCAATTAGAGCTAACCCTGAATGCTTGCAGACATCTTTATAATCTGGCGTTGGCCGATAGAAAGAATGCCTATGAATCAGAGGGCATCAGCCAATCCTATGAGGATCAAGCCTCTATGCTTGTTGCAGGAAAAAGACGGCAATTCCAATGGTGTCTTTTCGCAGTACTTCAAGACATGCTTCACAGGCAGGATAAGTCTTTCAAAACATTCTTCAGGCGTGTCAAAGCTGGAGAAATAGATGGAGTGGTTGTGCTCGAAACTAAGAGAGATCAAATTTCTGAGGTATGCAAATGCCTGCGGACAATTCAAAAAGCGATATCAAAAGGAGGCTGACTCCCCTACAGTTTCATGTCACTCAGCAATGCGGTACAGAGCCGCCCTTTCAGAACGAATTTTGGAACAACAAGAGGCAGGGCATTTATGTGGATGTGGTATCGGGCGAACCTCTATTCAGCTCGCTGGACAAATTCGACTCTGGAACAGGCTGGCCCAGCTTCACCAGGCCTTTGAAGGATGAAAACATTGTCAACAAGATCGATAACAGCTA
>JAUCQD010000021.1 GCA_030372945.1 Methanothrix sp.
TAGATAGATAGCGATAAATTTATATCTAGATGATGCAAATAACATTAGGTGTCTAAATGGCATCTAAATATTAAATTCAATCCAAAATGAAAAATTAAGAAAAATTGTCGATTAAGATGCCAATAAAGATGGAATTTGATTTAGGCGATTTAAAATGACTGCGAAAGAATCGGATAAACTGGATACAGCAACTAATCAAAGCCTGTACTATCCGCCAAGAGATCTCGTGGAGAACTCTAATGTCATGCAATGGATGAAGAAAAAGGGCCTCAAGACGGAGAAGGAGATGCGTGCCTGGACCAGCCAGCACTACGTCGAGTTCTGGGACGAGATGGCTCGCACATATGCAGACTGGTTTGAGCCTTACAGGAGTGTCGTGCAATGGAAAGCCCCCAATGCATCGTGGTTTGTCGGCGGCAAGATCAATGTGGCCCACAATGCCGTAGACAGGCACGCTCACTCATGGAGGCGCAACAAACTGGCTTACATATTCGTAGGAGAGCCAGTGGACGATGTGCGCAAGATCACCTACTACGAGCTTTACCGAGAGGTTTGCCGCTTTGCCAACGCCCTCAAGAGCATGGGCGTCAAGAAAGGCGACCGGGTGGGCATGTATCTACCAATGATCCCTGAGCTGCCCGTGGCCATGCTTGCCTGCGCCAAGATCGGAGCTGTACACGTGGTTGTCTTCTCAGGGTTCTCAGCTGGAGCTGTGCGCGATCGCCTGGAGGATAGCGAGCCAAAGGTCCTCGTAACCTGCGATGGCTCCTACCGCCGCGGAAAGCCAATTGCCACAAAGCCACAGGCCGATGAGGCAATCGAAGGCCTCAAGAGCATCCAGAAGGTGGTCGTGGTAAAGAGGAACGGCCAGGAGACGCCCATGAAAGAGGGCCGTGACGTCTGGTGGGATGATTTCGTCAGGGGACAGCCAGCCTCTTGCGAGACAGTTGCCATGGACGCATCCGATCCGCTTTTCATCCTGTACACTGCTGGAGCTGCGGGCAAGCCACGTGGCATTGTGCATACCCACGGCGGAATAAGCGTAGGACCTGCTTTCACCACCTCCTGGGTATTCGACATCAAGGACACCGATGTCTACTGGTCTACGGCGGATATCGGATGGATCACAGGCCATTCATACATCGCCTACGGTCCGCTCTGCCTGGGCGCAACGAGCATCATGTACGAGGGCTCGCCAGATTATCCTGACTTTGGCCGTTGGTTTAAGATCATCGAGGACTATGGCGTCTCTGTGATTTACACAGCGCCCACAGCGATCAGGATGTTTATGAACGAAGGGCCGGAGTGGCCACAGAAGTATGACCTGGGCACAGTCCGTCTAATGGGATCTGTTGGCGAGGCCATGAACCCAGATGCCTTCGTGTGGTGGAGGCGCTACGTAGGAGGCGGATTTGCGCCCATCATGGATACCTGGTTCCAGAGCGAGACTGGCTCCCAGGTCATAGCTCCACTGCCAATAACTCCGCTCAAGCCAGGCTCTCCAAGCTTTGCCCTTCCAGGGTACAATGTGGAGGTTGTGGACGATAGCGGCAAGCCAGTTTTGCCCGAGCAGGTAGGAAATATAATCTTGACTGCACCCTGGCCGTCCATGCTCAAGGAGATCTACAAAGACCCATCAAAGTACAAAGAGACCTACTGGTCAACCTTCCCGGGCAAGTATCTCTCAGGAGATAAAGCCAGGATCGACAAGGATGGTTACATCTGGGCTCTGGGAAGAGGGGACGATGTTCTCAAGGTAGCAGGCCACAGGATATCCAACGCAGAGGTCGAAGCATCTGCAGAAAAGCATCCGGCTGTTGCGGCTGCTGCAGTCATCGGCAAGCCGGATAAGGTAAAGGGCGAAAATATTGTAGTATTCGCAGTCCTGAAGCCTGGGATAAAGGGAGATGCGAATTTGCAAAAGGACCTCAAGACGTTCATCCGAAAGACACTGGGGCCCATCGCCATACCCTCGGATGTCCTCTTCGTTGAGGAGATACCCAAGAACAAGGCCGGAAAGCCGGCGCGACAGCTGATCAAGGCCAAGGCCCTTGGGCAGGCTCTTGGGGACACCTCCAGCGTAGTCAATCCGAAGGCTCTCGACGGGATTCCGCTCATCGCCAAGTGAGCGAACCCCAATTTTTTTGCTTGTCAATGATTATGGAAAAGCAGGCAGAAGACCCCCCTTAATGCCGTACGCTTCCCGGTCAACTACTACTTTTACGCTGGCCGATTGAAAGAATGCCTATTAATCAGAGGGCACCAGCAGATCCTATGAGGATCAAGCGGCCATGCTTTTTGCAGAAAAACCCTCATGACCCAAGGTCACCCATGTGGATGAAAATGGATCTTTGCGAGAACCATTTTCATACCACCCACATCCCGCAGGTTGGCCATAAGGAATTTTGAATTTTTTAGTTTTACAAATTGAAATATAATACTC
>JAUCQD010000022.1 GCA_030372945.1 Methanothrix sp.
GTATTGTAGACCTCAGGATAGTTCGTACTGTAGCCAAACAGATGGGATGCTATGAGGTCAACGAGCTGTGCGGGCGGCACCGGAAAAGAGCCTATGAACATCGAAACGAAGAACGAAAAGATGGGAAGGCTCAGAAAAACAAAATAAAGGAGAGGTCTGCATGAGGACCGATCCGCAATGCAGCAGCTCTCCTTGGCAGAAAGTCCCATAAATTTCGAAATTAGGCCGCTGTCATGCTGGGGTAATGCACGCCCCACATATCTACGTTGTATTGATCTATTGTCTGGTTCATATCCACATCCTCGAATTTATCTGGATGCAGATCCTTGGCGATATGCAGCAAGGCCAGAGGCATCCTGGGAGAGAATGCATCGAACAGGTATGGATTCTCTATCTCATAGACCCTCTTGTTCTTTATGGCATTGATGTCCTTCCAGCCCTTGAAATCATCTCCTGTGAGGATGTCTTCTGGGTCCAGGTTCTCGTTGTACCACATGTAAATGACATCTGGATTGAGCTTGATCAGCGTCTCCTGGTCGACTACTGGGTGCTCGATCTTCTGAGCATCTTCACCTGCAAGGCTCATGACGTTCTCGCCACCGGCTCTCTCGATCACATCGTTCATGCCGCTATTGACGCTCGCAGTGCCATACACATCGGTCCACATCCAGAAGACCTTGGGCCTCTCGCTGGCAGGGATCTTGTCTGTCACATTTGTGGTCATCTCCTCATAGCGCTGCATGATCTCCTTTACCTTTGCGGCCCTCTCCTTGTTGCCTGATATCTCTCCCATGGTATCCACCTGCCGGAAGACATCATCCAAGGAGGTGACGTAGATCGCGAATGTGGGCACTTTCAGGGTATCGTTTATGGCCTTTAAATTGGGGTCCTCGGGCGAGGATGACCAGAGAACGACAAGGTCTGGATTGGCCTTGGCCAGGGACTCAAGATTTATCTGGTCGCCTGTGATGTTGACGGTGAGCTTCTTTTCAAAGTCGGGATCGACAACGGGAAATATGTCCTCGCTCAGCTTTCTCATCCACTTATCGTCCTTTAGGGCTGCAAGATTCTTGGGATCTCCGACTGCATAATATGTCTTGAGCGCATTCTCCATCGTAAAGACGACCCGCTCGCATGGAGCCTCAAAGGTCACATCCCTCCCCAGGTCGTCCTTCATCGTTATCGTCTCTTTCGCTGATACAGATGATGCCGCCAGCATCAGGCATAGCAGCAACAAACAAGCAATTTTTTCATCAACAAATCCTCCATTTTTATTAAGCCAGCGCCAGATGGCAAAAAAATGTGGGCCCTGATTTACGCTCAGGGCTTGTACTGGTATTTCGCTGTTGGGAACTGCGCCATTGTGGTGTTCCACGCTGGCTTGAAAGTCTTGATGGACTCATTTCGGCAGGTGCAGTCGAAGATGCCCTTCTGAGAGCCGCGCTCCTTGTCGAAGTTATAGGAAGGAATGTCGAAGAATCCTCCGCTGCAGCATGGCAGCCAGTCTTCCATCCAGGAGGGTCCGTACTTCACGATATCGATCTTCATTGTCTTCTGAACGCTGAAGTCTCCTATGTAGTCGGTATCGATCATGATTATCGGATCCTTTATGCCCTGCTTATAATCGTTCTTGTTCTTGCCGACTCCGAATTTTGGCATATTCTCCTTGTACATGGGCATTCCCAAGAACTCGCCGACATGCAGAGTGCCCTGTGTCACCTCATCGTCGATCTTCATGCTGATAGATCCCTTGCCGCTTGCGGTGGCCGTGGGAGCAGTGCAGTTCAGATCGATTGCGATGTCGCCCTTCAAAGCCCGCGCATACTCAACCTGCCGGTGCATCGATGCAGACTCCTGGTAGCTGTTGGCGACGTTCTTGTCCTTGATGAGCGAGTTGTAGATCACAGGATGTGCAGCATAATAGCCTGTTCCATAGGCAAAGGCTGTCGGAGACTGGACGTTGTCATACTGCCTGGTGTAAGTGATGGCGCTGTTTGGACCGATATTGCTTTTTGTCCATGCCCCTGTGGTGTAATCTATCCAATAGATTGTATTAGATGTGGTCTTCTGTTCATCATACAATATATCGGCAAAGTCCATGGAACCGCTCCCATGATTGTACTCGAGCATGGAGAGGTTGTTGGTGTTGACCTTCACATATTCCATGACATATCCTGTCCCTGTGACGTCGCTGGTCACATCATTCCTGTGCTTCACAGCCTCTTGTCCAGGGTTGTAGTCCCATGTTCCAGCCAATGAACTGCCAATAACTGCCAGAAGCAAAATTAGTACTGACCCTATTCTGATAGTTAGATGTCCCATTTCAATCCCTCATCTGCATTTACAGATACGTCTGGTTCAAATTGCACTTAGTAATATTT
>JAUCQD010000023.1 GCA_030372945.1 Methanothrix sp.
TTTTATAGTTGTAGGGATAGATCCCGAGATTCTTGGCCCCGTTTTCCCTTGCAAAACTCAGAGCCAAGTATACCTCGTCATTTTGCAATTTACGATCATTGCTCCAATCAGTTCCCTGTAGTTTTAATATGACCTTATCCGAACCGACCTTTTGTATGGCCTCTTTCGTAACAATACCAACCCAGCTTACGGGATGAATTGGATCTAGTTTGTGATATGCCATGACTGCGACATAGTCTGCACTATTTGCAATATCATTGAAGTTATTACATATATCATTGCTCTTCTCCAGAGTGACGGTCTCTGGATACACATTTACTGCGACCACCACTCTTGGATCTATGGCCTTGACCTCTGCAGTTATGTCTCTGATCAAATGAGTTATCCGCTTTGCCTTCCAATCGCAAAAAATTAATGCATCCGAATCTGATTGCAGTATATTCCCTGTCAGTTTTTTTCCAAAAGAGTGCTCAAATGCCCTCATGGACGCATTGTCGAAGCCTTCCTCATAGCTTAGATATAGATCGTCCTGCAATAAAAATCCGTCAACATGATACCTTTGAGCGATCTCCTTGTACAGGCTTTTAATGAATTCATTATTATCATCTACGAAAGGGCTGACCCGCCTGTACCACCCTGTGTCCTCTGTGTATCTTCCATTTATGTAAGCCTTGACCCTCCATTCAGGATGTGACTCATAAACCATTGGCATATCAAGGGTAACCATCCACGCCCAGACGCTGAGATTTTTTTCGTGGGCTCTGTCTATGAACATGCCAAGCAGATCTCTCTTTGTAGGCACCAGGCTTGAGTTCCAATAAACTCCGTCCTCTCCGTCGTCTGGGAAGACCTGCAAGGCAACTGTATTTATTCCTCCTTCTATCAGATCATCTATCACGGCTTGGCTGCCATGGCCAATTACCGTCTGGGCATCGATCTGTGCTAGATAGATGGGCCTTGCAAAAGGCTCTGCGCTGCATATATTTATACGACCTGCGGTAATAGTAAAAATTATAAGAAGGCCACAAATCACCATTGGATCTCTTTTCACTCTCTCTTTCACCCTAACTCGCTCAATGGTCATTGTCGCCTTTTACTTCAGGCGACCACTCCAATGACTGAAGTCATAGGCATCTACGGTCTTTCATCCGAGGGAATGTGATCCCATTGCCATCGTTTGAGTGGTTTTGTGTGCGCTGCTTGAGTCTTTTCAACTGCTGGCAGCAAACCAAACAATATGGTCATGGACGTGTGAGGATTTAAAGATATGCTGCAGAACAAATGTAATAAGGACGGGGCACGATCCATCCCCCGTCTGAATACAGGGGGATTCTCTGCCCCTGCGTCCCGCTGTCCTAAAAAGCAGATTTTACAGAGATACTTTGTAGTACTCGATCGTCCTGATCAACCCTTCTTCCAATCCAACGCTTGGCTCCCAACCAAGCATTTTCTTTATTTTGCTTGGGTCAGAATATTTATCCTGCAAATCCGTCGGTCTCCTTTTAGGAATATATGCAATCTCTGATTTTGAATCACATAGACCGATAATAAGGTCCGCCAAGTCGTTCATGTTGATTGATCTTCCAGTCCCGATGTTGAAGACCTCTCCGCCATATCCCCCGTCACAGATCCTGATGGTTGCATCCACTGTATCGTCTATATATGTGAAATCCCTTATCTGCTTTCCGTTCCCATGGATTTCAATGGGCTTATTTCTTAGTGCGGCATGGATCATATGAGGAATTGCATATCCATTTAACGACTGTCGTGGGCCGTAAACATTAAAATATCTGGCAGATGAGGTCCTGAGTCCATAGTCTTCATAATATCTCTTGCATAGCATCTCTGCGCGAAACTTCGCTCTTCCATATTCGGTATCTGATGAGAAATCGTCATCCTCTGACATAGGCAATTTTTCCTGCGGATAGTGACCATAAACCTCTGAGCTCGAAGCAAAAAATAATTTACGAATGCCTGACTCTTTACATGCATCGAGCAAAGTTTTGGTTCCATTCAGGTCCACATCCACAGTTTCGCTATCTGGCAGCTTAGTGACTACATTGACGCCGACTATTGCCGCCATATGATAGACTGTGCCAACCCCATCTAGGCATTTATCTATGGCCCTTCTATCACGTATGTCTCCTTCAAAGCATTCTATCTGATCGATCACGCCACTGAGATTGGACTTCCTGCCAGCACTAAAATCATCGAAGACCACGACCTCATCGCCGCGCTTCAATAAGCATTCAGCAAGGTGCGAGCCTATGAAACCTGCTCCACCTGTAATCAATACTTTTTCGCCCATTGTAACCAGCCTATATGCTTCTTCTACAAAGGATAAATACCTTTAGAGTTTTGTTGAAAGTCTGCATTAGACCTTGAGTTTCGACCTTTATTTTCTCCAATTCCGATCACCCCGTGCAATGTCGTAGGCAAACTTTCCTAACATATAAATATCGAGAGACAAGCTCAGCAGTCTGATGATCTCAGAGAGAAAAAGACTTGAGATGAGGCCTTTCTTTTCATTATCGGGCACTGATGCATACGTAGTAATCGAATATACCCCAAATTCAGCCAACACCATAGCTGTCGCAAACTCAGGCAAAAGGAGAGCAAGATATATCAGAATCAAAGGATAGGTTATTTTTTCGAGCATTGGCGGTGCGATACACCAGCCAAGTGGTTGCCTGTAATTATTTTCTGAGTCCAAATGGGAAAATGAAGAAATTGCCTCGTATTCTCCTTTTGACTTATCCTTGGATTGCAAAAGTGCAGCTACACTGAGATCTTTTTTCCTAAAGCTCTTTGTAAGACTTTTGAAATAATATGCGCTCTGAATAAAGGAAGAGCCCCACAGTATTGACTGATGTGGTAGGCGCTTAATGTGGGGCTCTGTTGTGACCATAAATGTATCTTTTACCTGGGCATTTACCAAACCCTTGTTACAAAATCCAAACCCCACGAAGATATCTTCAGATGTAGTCAGGTTATCTCCAAGGGCTCTCTCAAAATCATCAAAGATCGTTTTTAGTTCCTCTCTGTCATACATGACCCCACAGCCAACAGGAAAAAGCGTTGTTCCAAACAGTCTGAGCTGACTGTCTCGCATGAAGTACTGGTCGGAAGTGTACAGGCCATGGCGGTACTTCTCTACGAGCCATCTGGTGGAATAATACCTCAAACTCTCTTTAAATCCCATCTTAACATCAAGCTCGTCAAGCAAAGATTTTTCATCCTGGGTGCAGGAACTCTGCAATCGCATAACGAGTGGCTCGATCTGCGATCTGTAGAATGCAATTTTTTTTTCCTCGTGAGAGGCCTTACAATTCCAAATGAGCTAGCAACCTTTTCGTTGTAGTGAGGCACCCTCACTCTCTCGATATAATTTGGCGCGAGAATCGTATCTTCATCTAAGACGAACAATTTGTCTGAATTTCCCCTTCTTGCAATCTGCTTTATGGAAGGTGTCTTGCCTTGGGATCTCTCTCTCCTTATGATCTCTAAGTCCAAACCAAGCTCTTCTCCAAACAGCTTTGCAGCATCTGAAGTCCTGTCCGGCGACCCATCATCAACAATTGTAATTTTTCCGATATTGCTATAGGTTTGATCTGCTAATGAAGCCAAAGCGTATGGGATTCGTTTTGCTGCACCGAATGCGGGAATGACGACGTCCACCTCTGGTATATAGTTCGCCGGGCACTCGTATTTAACGGGATCTCTTTTCAGCTTTGCATATGCGCCCAATACCGCTTGGGATCCTATGGCAGGAATGACAACTGGAAAGCCCATAATAAAATCAGTCCTTAACCTATCGATTATAAATGTTTGCTAGTGTTAAGTTTTTACAATTTTCAGCCATCTACTGCAGGTACTTATTTTTAACACCTACATATTATTAGCAGATTATTCATATACTTTGGGCCCGAATCCTTCAACGATAAAAACAAAAAATGGTGTTGAGATGAACAGAAGAAATTTTTTGATATTATTGGCGGCATCAGCTTTGATTGTAATGAGCTCGATGGCACAAGTCCAGGAGACAAGGAGCGGAGGGCAGACATCCGCTATCTCTGCGAAGCTACAGGAGAACATGTCTAATGATGGCGAATTTTCATCTCCTGTAATTATAAAGGTCCCAATCAAACTTGTTAATAATAGTACTAAGATTGCCTAGAGCAGTCCAGGAGGAATACCAACATTCGTCGTTGCGGGAATAACAAATAACGGGAAACTCAATATGGATGTCACTGTTGTATCGTTATCATCAGACTCCAAAGAACGGAACTGGATGTATGCAGGTGAAATTTTGCCGGAAGACGGACTGGTTGTATTTGGAAAGTTCGTCGAGCTATGGATCAAATGCCAGAATTCTACGACGAAGCAGTACTGCACAGGGACGCTGGAGACAGCCACCTGGATTCCCCAGTGATGCGGACAAAACTGTTGCCTGCCCACTGGCTTTTTTTACACTCCCAGTCATCAGTATTACTATTATGGATCGCGCATAAGAACCGGATACACTTAGATCTTTATAAATTTTGTGCGCGTAGATTATGATGTACCTTTGGACCGCTTTATACGTCCTTTAATAACAGGAGGGTTTTTAGTGAAAGAAAAAGCGCGATTGATCGCGTACATCATGTTGGCGATAATCTTTCTTGCGCCATGCGCCTACTCTGTCACTCTGTCAGTTAGTAGTGATAAAGGAAGCTATACCACGAAGCTTGGAGCGGGCGTGAATGACGTAGTCAAAGGCTTTACCACCATCGATAAATGGGGCCTGACGCACTCAGTTTCAAGCACTGCGAAGGGAACCGGAACTGTTAGCCTGACAGATAGCCACAGTGTCGGCAACAAGGCCGGATCTTACGTCGAAGTGGGGGTAAATATACAGAGAGCAAAGGGATATTCGTACACCTACAGCCTGTATCCAGGGGAGGGCACATCCTTCGCAGCAAATACCGATCCAGTCCTCGCAGGTGAAGCTCTTGATGTCAATTCAGCGAAGTCCATCAAGGCGTATGCAAAGGCCTGCAATGGAGCGGGATACGATGTGGGGGTTAGCACAAGTGTTACTAACGGAAACCTTCTCGGATATCATAATCTAGCTGAGGCTTCTACAAGCGGCGTGTGCGCCTTCCAGTCGTTTGACGGAGCCACCGGCACAATTACGCTAGATTCAACTGCCCGCCAGGTGCCAGCAGCAGTATCAAGAACCAAGTGGAGCCTGAATAATGCAGAACTAACCAACTCGCCGATTGCCTCCATAAGCACCACGGCCAAGGGCACAGTGACTGGCCTAATTGAAGGCGCTGCGATGAAGCAGGATAATACTCAGCTCGAGCAGGATGCCCATATCGTGGGAACTTATAGCAGTACCTCGAAGGCATCAGGTGCCACTCCGGTGACGCTTGCATCTACATCCAGCACCACCGTCGACCTGGTCAGGAGGGCTGGCATAGTGAGCGGCGTAGGTTCTGTTGACTTGGCAAACTACGTACCCCCAGCTACAACTACGCCGACTGCTAGCAATGTCAAGAAAGTCATCATAAGGGCAGATGACACCTGGTGGAGTTCTGCGGGATTCGACTGGATGAAGAGCATTGCAACTTCTCAGACAGGCTCAACGAAGCTTGCAGCAACGTTTGCTGTTGTGCCAATCACAGTCCCAGATGCAAATAGTGCATCGAGCCTGGCAAATTGGGAGCTATACTACATCAACTGGCTACAGAATCTGGATCCAAATTACGTCGAGATCGCACAGCATGGATATGAGCACACAACATTTAAGGGATTGACTTACACACAGCAAGTGGGCGATATGCAAACAGGCATGGATATACTGAAAGCCGCGATTCGCACATCTGTCCCAACCGCCGAAGGCGCAACAGCTTCAACTGCCAATCCCAATTGGAGGCCTTATACCTTCGTTCCTCCGTATGATGAGGCCGATGTGAACACAGTTCTCGCAGCCAAAACCCTAGGCTTCCATTCGATATCTGGCGAAGCTGTCACAGGAGCTGACCCATCAATCGAGCAATTCGTGCCTAGCTACTATTGGGAGGACTGGACAGACGATGGACTATTCTTGGGCTACAATGACATCGATGCAGAGTTTAAGCCAGCATTCAATGCGTTTCTGTCATCCAGCGACAAAAACTATTTCCTGATTGAGATCCATCCAAATACGTTCTATTCAGGACCTTATGACGAGAGCGGCAATTGGATCGGTTTCTATCAGACTGATCAACAAAAGAAAGACTCTGCCGCATTTGAAGCCGCGATCCAATGGATGATAAGCACTGGAGGAGACCAGATACAGTTCACAACCATCGAACAGGCCTATCAGGCAGACCATGCGACGACATAAAAACCGCCTCTAGTTGTATATCCAGGATGTAAAGCTCATCCTGGATCTTTTTATCTCGACATTGTTACATCAGTTAAATCGGCAACATTGAACCGAATGCTTTTGGACAATATTAATACATATATCGTTATCAGCAGCTGCAAAATCCATATCCGCCAGACAATGTCAAGCTAATCGGAGAATCAAAAAGAGTTTGGGCGAGACACTGTCAAGTATCAGCTGAGCAACGCGGATCATTATACGGATATACTGAAACTCGCAAAGACGTACGGTTCTGTAGAAGCTGGCATCGCCACATTATAATGAAGCATGAAGCCCTGCCCCTTCAGGGGCAAGGGAGGAGGTCACCACATGAGATCCGTCACCGACAGTTTGATCTCATTATTTGTCAATTGACAGGATAGATGTCAGAAGATCTTGCAGTGGTCATGGACGCAGCAGGGACTATCTTGAGGATGTATCGCGTAGCCAAGGATATAATCCGTGGAATCATGCTGGAGAGGGTCATAACCTGGGAGCTGATCATGGAGAAGGAGGGCAGAGCTCTGGTGGTACCTCAGATTGATCCCACGACAGTCATCTCCCTTCCGCCAGAGGACCACATGGCGTCTATCATCAAAGGTCGCGAGAGGCTCGTGGAGATAAGTTGTAGCAGCAGTCCGATCTCAAAAGAAGACGCATTGAACATCCTTTATGGCTCTAAAGTCCAAGTTCGCGAGATGCATGAGGTTTATCAAGCTGTAAAAGCCAGGTGCCCGGACAAGTACCTGACCACAGGCATGATAGTGGACGAAGATTTGCAAGAGATCACCCATGTCTTGAGCACTGGAGGGGTGCCTTTTCATGGGCTGAGAGATGTCCTTCACAATCTTGAAAGCCAGGGAGCAGATGTTTATGTGGCCTCGGGAGACAGTATGCGCAGCCTCGTGAACCTCAAGGACTACGGCTTCGACCCAAGCCGGATATATCCTGTCTCCAGTCCCAGACGCAAGCAAGAGATTGTATTGGCTCTGAAGAGGAAATATCGCCGTGTGGTAATGGTTGGCGACGGCTTGAATGACCTGTATGCTCTGCTGGCAGCAGATCTTGGCGTGTTGACAGTTCAGCAGGATACCAGGCCTGCATTGAAATTGCGTGAGGCTGCAGATAAGATCATAATGGATATTCAGGATTTGCCAGAGATCGTCAGGTCATCCATCTGATTCCGTGGTGATTTCCGTAAAGCTCAAAAGCCAGCCAATAGAATTGAAAAAGAGACCCCCAATTGCTTATCCTCGAAATTTATTATTTTGGCAGGGCAGGATGATGGTTTGGCAGAATCACTCTCAATTTGCCGCATAATATGACAATTCTAAGAAAAGTATTTATACTAAGATAGTTTACTTGAGTCCGGCAGTCTTTTGAGTCGCTTCATGTCGAGATGAAGCTAGAAGATACTAGGAGCAGCAAATAGATGTTCGAAGAGCTTTTAGAGCTATACAAAACAAAAGCTGAAGAGATTGAAAGCAAAAGAAAAGAAGCACAAGCCATGATCACGCTCGTTTCTGCCATTGAAAAGATTTACATGGAACTTGGCTCCAAGCAAAATGACGTTGAGCTTTTAGGCAGGCTGATTGATCAGGTCGACCGTCTGTCCAAAGAGGTAGCGGATTTGAAGAGTCAGATTCGTGCCAGACAGGGACGAACAGCTCCTGTACAGGAGGCGAGCGAAAAAGATCGCAAGGCGCTAGACAACCATGCCCGCACGCTAATCGACATAATCGCCGAGCGGCCTGGACGGTACACAACCAGCGAGCTTGTGGACATGCTGGGCTTGAACAAGACCACCGTCATAAGCGTGATGAAGCGTGCGCTTGAGCTTGATCCCAAGCACGTTAAAATGACCCAGGGAAAACGCCGGAAGCTATATCTTTCGTATGTACTGGACGAAGGGGCGGAAAACGCCGAAGCCAGTGCAGGCGCCGGTGAATCCGACAAGATGAAGCTTGAGCTTATGGCCATGACCTGACGATAGCCGTCAACATCACACAATTACAAAGTAAAAAGACGCAGAGGAGGAGGGCCTATTGTTCAGGCCTTCTTCTGTTTTCTGCGATACATATAACCGCCTGCCGCAATCAATATGATCAGAGCTACGAGTGCAGGCAGAATCAGAGATGCGGAGGCTGCCTTGACCACCACAGGTATCTTCATGCTCTCAGAGATGACTGTGTCGCCGTTGACGTCTGTGTATTTGATCTCGCTGTTTATGCCATATTCCTTGGGCGTGGCATCTGAATCGACATCCAGCCTGAATACAACTGTCTTCTCCTCTCCAGGCTGCAATGTTCCAATAAATGCCTGATCATCGGTTGACGAGAAGGGCTTGAAGATGGACAGTCTCGCTACTGCATCCTTGATGGGATCCTCTCCGATATTCTTGTATGTGGCAAAGATAGACGACTTCTTGGCTCCAGCTGAAAGGACCCCTGAGGAGTTTGTGATCTCGAAGTCCGCCTGCTTCTTGACATTGATTATGATTGGCACAGTCTGGTTTGCCTTCTGGTAGACATATGAGACCCTGTAGTTTGCAAGCGTGGGCGAGCTCCCGCTGGTAACAAGCTGGGAAGCATACACTCGAACGTTGTCCTGATAATCATATGATAGACTCAGGTTCAGTGGGTACTTCCCAGCAGGCGCATGCTCTCCGACTTTTATTGTGAATTTCAAAGGCTGCTGGGTCTTGTCTCCCGACTTCAAGGATTGGACCACCTGATCGCCGGACTTCACATCTATCTGCTGGCTGCCGGACTGTAATCTGGCGGTGATCCCCAACGCAGTGGACTTCTTGTACTCTTCTTGAAGCTCCGCATTTGCAAGGGCGAATTCTTTGGGGTTCTGGGGAGTCTGGTCCTCTTTGAAGCCCAGTATCCTTCCGTAGTTGGTCAAATCCACGTACAGAGTCACTGTGTCTCCGCGCTCAAACTCATCTGTTCCAGAGATGCTCGCTGAGATATCTGGGCCGCCATACATCGTATAATAATTGTCTCCTCCAAGCTCATAGGGTATGTAGGTGCTCTGAGCCTGAGCTGCGGCCATTATTGTGAAGCAAAGGCATAGCAGTGCCAGTTTGATCCTCATTATCATCCTCTTCTTGCGTTTATTGATTTTATATATTTCAAAAGATCTCGCTTTGTATTCTCTACAACCTCTCGCCGAATCTCCATGCGATACATCAACACAAGAAAGACTGTGAAGGTTGTGACCAATGCAAAGACGATCGCTAGAACAGTCACCAGGCCAAAGTTGCTGGTGATGCTGAAGGGCGACGAGATCAGGGCGCCAAAGCCAAATATCGTAGTCAGGCCTGATGCGATCAATGCAGATCCTATTCTGCGGGCGGAGATGCAGAGCGCCTCCAGGGGATCTCCTGATCTGCCAAGTTCCTCGTAGAATCGCTCCATCATCAAGATGGCGTATTCAGAGCCGACCCCAAGGATCAGAGCTCCAAGGGTTGCGGTCAGTGGTGTGTATTTCAGGTTAGCAAAATACATCACCCCACCCATCCATCCAATCACCACCAGCATGGGCAACACTGGCAGAAGCGCTTTGATCAGGTCTCTGTAGATTGCCAGGAGCACCATGAAGATCAGGACCAATCCCAGCAAAGTCATCTCAGTCCTCCCCGTTGTCAGGGCGCTGATGACTGTGGTCATCACTACTGGATCTCCGCTCTCTCGGACTGATACTCCAGGAGGAGGAGGAAGCCAGGAGATGTCCTTATCGATCTCTTTGATAAGGCGGTCTGTACCCTCTGCACCAAGGCGAGATATCATCTGACCCACGTTCAGATCGATGATGGCAGTATCGTGGCCATCCAAATATCTGCTCCTTATGGTATCAGGCAAAACAGCGATAAGGCTCCTGGCCAAGGTGAGATCATTTGGCATCTCGCCGCCATTTGCCTGCTTGACGTAAGTGGCGATGCTCGTGGCACCATAGATCTGCTCTCTTGAGGCTGTGAGGTAATTGCTGAACTCGTCCATCCATTTGAGCGTATCTGGGTCTGTGATATCATCCGCCTGAACGATGAGCTCGATGGCGTCTGTGCCGCCGAAGATATCGCTCATATGTCTGAACTGCACAAGAGGCGGAAGATCCTGAGGTATGTAGTTCTTGAAGTCCGTATCTACCTGAACCTGCTTGTCCGCATAAATTCCACCCAAAGACAATACTAACGCCATGATCAGCACAAGGTGCCATCTTTGTACTGACAAGTTGGCAATTCGTTCCAGAGCAAGGCCAATAGCTGTCTCCTTAGGGGCGTTGATGAGATTATTCTCGTTCTTTGCGCTCTTCCTTTGAGATCCTCTCCGTTCCACGATGAAGAGAAGCGTCACACCAACAAAGAGTGCTGAGAGATAGCACAGGAAGAGCCCAACCAGGCATGTCAGGCCGAAGTCCCTTGTCATGGGCACCGAGGATGTTAATAGCGAGACGAACCCAGTGGCTGTTATTATCAATGCGATCATGACGGGGACCGAAACATGGTTGATAGTCTCAACAACCGCCAATATCGGTGAGGTGCCTTTGGAGAACTCTTCGTCTATCCTGTTGTGGAACTGGATGGCGTAATCGATTCCGATTCCCACGAGGACTGGAAAAGCGGACATGGATACCATGGTGAAAGGTATGCGCAAGTAACCCATGGCTCCAAAGGTCCAGGTAACGCCCAGAAAGACAACTGGAATGGGCAGAAGGCACCACTTCACATGTCTGAACGCGATCAGTAGCGCCACTATCATGAGAAGGCCAGCCAGGGCAAGGACTGGGCCATTGGACTTGGACATTTCTCCAGTTATTGATTTCATGAGAGCTGGCTTGCCTGTAATTGTCACGCCGACGTCTGGTGGAAAGTTGGCCATCTGCACCTGGCCCCCAGTTTCTGTGTACAGCTCTCCTAATTGTTTCTCCGTTAATGATACCGGCATTTCAATTGAGAGCATGGTGTGGCTCTTATCGGGCATCATGGCATTTACAGCCATCGTATTCTCAGGGAGTGCGAGTATCTCTTCGATCATCTCCTGGGAAGGAATGTCCCGAATGCCAGTCTGAGCAGCCCAGGTGTCAGCAACAATGTCTGCGATGCTTTGCACGCCAACGACATCCGGCGCCGTCTTCATCTTGTCCGAGAGCGTGAGCATTGATTTGAGAACTTCTGGCTTTGTTATGCTATCTCCTTCGATCAGGACTGCGATGGACTCAGTTCCGAACTTTTCAACGTATAGGTGATCGTACAACTGGTAAAGAGGGGTGTCCTTTCCCACCATGCTCTCTGTGGTCATTCCCTGCATTTCGATCGTCTGAGCATAATGGATTGATATGATCGTCAAGAGCACTGCGGCAGCCACAATAGCTATGGGATTGTCAGCGACCCAGTAGCCAATCTTCTCCATGAAGCTCAAAGGTCACACCTATGTTCGGATTTTATCAAACGTCCGAAACATGCGAAAAGTACTTAAAATTTGTGGTCTTCTAAATAGCGATGAACCAAAATGAGAGGAGGATCCTGAGGAGGTATATCGTAGATGCCTGTGTAAAGTCTGCAAACAGCAAAGGATATGGAGATGCAGTAGGTATTTTGCGTGGAACGCTCTTCTTGGCAGACGAACCTATGTCTCTGGATCAGTTGGTGGAGGAGACCGGATACAGCAAATCCACAGTCAGCTCCAATATGAGCCTGCTGGAAAACCTGGGGCTTGCGAGAAGGCTGATTGTACCCGGCGATAAGAGATACCATTACATTCCTGTGACGGACCATGATTCGTTGAAGAAGGCCATGCTCACCAATGTACGAAACGAGATCCAGTATATCATGACTGCTCTGGATATGACTGAGAAGGATGTCAATGCAAAGGATCCCGAATCAGAAGCATTTTTAAAAAAGATCGCAAATATTAGGCACTTTTATAAGCAGACAGACCGACTGCTGGATCTGGTCGCCCGGTACACGACGGACGAGCTTATAGAACTGCTGGAGAACGACTGCAAATAGTTGTTCTGTACGTGTTTTCAGGCTAACTTCGCGGTTAGCATTTGCAGGCCGCCAAGCCCTCTTTGTTCCTAGCCGTTTCATAGATCAAGTGCTCAGATATCTTCCTACGTCCATCACAACCTTTTTAAATCCGGCTTTTGTAGGGGTACATCATGGGAAAGACAGGAAGCATAGAATGGGTAAAGATCAAGGGCAGAAAGGGTCAGGTAAGGCAGGTCGCCAAGGCCGAGACCGTATACAAAAAGCCAGGTCCGATGCAAAAATATACGGCGTCAGGTTCGAGAATCAAGAAAATAAAGAGATCTGCTAAGGCTACTCAAGTCAGGACATGATCTCCGGAACAGAAGACCAGAACGCCATCCAGGATGTCGTTCTGGTGCGTTACGGAGAGATCACCCTCAAGGATGGATGGACCAGGCAGAATTGGGAGCGCATTTTAGCAGGTAATATATCTTTTAATCTGCAAAAGTCCGGCATAAATTTCAGGATTTTGAGAGATGAGGGCAGGATCTTCGTTCATACATCCGATCCCCGCGCGAGCGAGATCGTCTCGCAGACTTTTGGAGTTGTCTCTGTCAGTCCTGCCCAGTCGGTAATTCCCGATTTGGGCGCGATCGCCCACGCGGCGGTACAGATTGCCCAGAAGGCCAGGCCCCTCTCTTTTGCCATCCGGCCCAGGCGTTTTAAAGTTCCATTCAGCAGTGAGGATATCGGCAGGGTAGTGGGAGAAGCTGTGCGCAGCGCCATCGGCAGCGTCGTTGATCTGGACAGGCCTGAGCTGGAGATATTCGTTGAGGCAAGAAAAGAGCGCGCCTACATCTTCACAAGGACTGTGAAGGGCTTGGGGGGCCTGCCCCTGGGCTCTCAGGGAAAGATGCTGGCGCTCATCTCTGGAGGAATAGACTCGCCAGTGGCAGCCTGGATGATGATGAGGAGAGGCTGTCCAATCTCCCTTTTGCATTTCGACTCCCGGCCGTATGCAGATGCTACAGAGCAGTCAATTGCGAGCGCCAAGGTCCTGGCGCGCTGGACCTCTGGGCGCAAGATAAATTTCATACAGGTTCCTATCAGCAGAGGAATCGAGAAGATCGCAGCACACTGTCCAAGAGCCACATGCGTTCTCTGCCGAAGGCTGATGTACAGGATAGCTGCAAAGGTCATGTTGGACCAGGGCGCTTTGGGGATCGTCACAGGATACTCCATGGGCCAGGTGGCATCGCAGACGGCAGAAAACATTCTCGCAGAGCAGGCTGCCATTGGAATGCCGATCTTCCATCCCCTCATCGCAATGGATAAATCTGATATCATGGACCTGGCCAGGAAGATAGGCACCTTGGCAGTGACAGAGACGACCAAGTCCTGCAGCGCAGTCCCCAAAAAACCAATGACAAAGGCCAGGGTAGATGAGATCCTGACCCTTGAGGAGGACCTTGGGCTGAGGGAACTGGCAAAGGCTCTTGTCCAGGAGATGAATGTGACCAGGATTGGATGATGCCATCAAAATTCGGTCTGGATTGCTTTACCTGCGGACCCTGAAGTCTATCACCACATTAAACCTGCGTGGAGCATAGCTTCTCACCACGCCCTGATAGGTGGCTTCAACTTCAACTCCAATCTGTTCTGCAGCCGACGCTATCGTTGCCCAATCGCCAAAGAGATCTTCCTTTGGCGCAATCGCGTAGTAATGGACGATTCCCTTGGACTTTGCAGCCCCAATGGCCGGGATGAGAAATTGGGATGCGCTGTGGGGGAGGTTCATGATCACGTGATCTGCCATGCCGACATAGCGCAACGCCAGCTTGCTTGCGTCACCCTCCAGTATCTCGATATCTTCGATCTTGTTCTTGCGCGCATTCTCACGCAGGTATTTTACGGCGACTGGGTTTTTGTCCATGGCGACTACCTTTGCCCTTCGCTTCGCCATCAACAGTGAGAAGGGACCAACGCCCGCAAACATGTCGAGCACTACGTCGTTCGGGCGGATCTGGCTGGCGATCCTGAGCCTTTCCGTGCCTAGGCGGGGCGTGAAGTAGACGCTCTCCAGATCCATCCGGTAGAACAGGCCATGCTCCTTATGTGTGGTGATGGTGCGAACTTCTCCAGCAACATGCCTGAATCGGCGCGTCCGAAACTCTCCTTCTACGCTGGAGACGGGGGCGATCACAGTTCGAATGCTCTTGTTGCAGGACATCAGAGCACTGGCTACTCGCTCTGCGTCGATATCCTCCACGATGGCGATGTCGCCTACCACATCGAAGCTTGGTCGAAAGCCCAAGAGCTCTTCAGGGGTGGGGTTGTGCTTCTCCTGCTGAAAGTATCTGTCTTCCCATTCGAACCTTGCAATCTGGCGAAGTCTGGCTGCCGCTTTCTCATCCATCTCCAGGACCGGAAGATAGACATTTGACTCGTCTGAGGTTATCTTGCGGCAGCGGTCGAAGATGCCCATCTCGATCAGGGCTTTGCGAAACTGTTCGCCATGACTTCGTTCTACCTTTAATCCTCTAGAGGCGCCAGACATCATCATCTCAGCTCTTTCGATGGCGGCATTTGATTTGTAGTTATCTAGAAACGAAAACGTGCGGCTGCCGGGATTCGAACCCGGGTTACGGGCTTGGGAAGCCTGGTCTACGAACCTGATAACCATAGCATGTAACGCGATTAATCTGCCGATGCCTATTTTTGCTCGATTTCTCTGCTTGTATTGTGAGGTTAGAGCCTGTCTAGATATATGAATTTTATCGATACTTGACTAGAATTCCATAGCCTTTGGAGGAGATTCACTTTCTAAAATTGTGCGCGCCTTATGTGCCAGAAAATGATATGAACATGAGCTAGTCCACATAAGGCCACACCATCTAGGCGGCTCTTGCAGGCAGGTTCTTTCCTATGTACTTTGATCTGGTTTTCCCGTTCTTCTTTGAGAATAGATACCAGTAAGGCCCATGCAAGGTTCCTTTCTTCATGCAATGGCATGAGGGGTCTCCACATTTCACCTTCTGGAGAACATAAGAGCCTTCTTTGGCTTGCCTGACCTCTTCTACCTCTCCCTTCGCAGCTCCTAGAACCTCTTCAGGGGTGGGGCTTTCCTTTTTCATCTCATCCAGTTCCTCAAGGATCTGCATCATGGCCTGGTTAATCCTGGGGCTCTCTGGCTGT